>CANBRV010000136.1 GCA_947372005.1 Comamonadaceae bacterium
GCATTTTTTGCGAGCCCTTGGACGTCTAGCGCACATCCACTGCGTCACTTAAGTGATTCTCTCTAGGGAAAACCTCATGACCGCTGGGCTCATGCTGAGGTCAAAATACTGGCATGACAACATCCATACCAGCTCCTGCTGATCGCCCGCATTTCAAACACTGGCCAAAGCGCCTACCGCATAGCATTCCGTTGCCCGAAACAACGCTGTGGCATAACTTAGAGACTTCAGCGCAGCGCTATCCGCACAAAGCTGCAGTGGTGTTTTTAGGTACCAGTTTGACCTATTCTGAGCTGCTGTCGCGTGTACTGCGTATGGCTGCGTACTTGCACGGACTAGGCGTGGCGCGGGGTGACCGTGTGATGCTGTCCATGCAAAACTGCCCGCAACTCATCATCACGCACTTTGCTATTTTGCGGCTTGGTGCGGTCGTGGTCCCCGTTAATCCGATGAACAAGCGCGAGGAGCTCAAGCACTACATCATTGATCCCGACACGCGTGTGGCGGTCACCACGGCGGACTTAGCCGAAGAGCTTGTCGCTGCTAGCAACGCACTGGATCCTGCACTTCGTTTAGAGCATCTCATCGTCACGCATATCAGTGATGCCTTTGATTTGGGTGTGACGGGCGACGATGCTCCGCCCGAAGCATGGTTGCCGTGGCTTACTGCTCGTCATGCCACGCCAGCGTTGGCTGCCCGAGCAGGTTGCCCTGCAAGCCATGTCCATAATTGGCTGCAGACGATGACCGTATCCGATGCAGATGTGGCAGAGCTTCCGCATCATTCGGCGAAGCCTCAGGATTTGGCGGTGCTGCCTTACACCAGTGGCACCACGGGCTTGCCCAAAGGCTGCGAGCATACACATCGCTCCATCATGCACAACGCCATTTCTGGCGGCTTGTGGGGCAATGGTTCCGCTGCAAGCGTGACACTCCTAGTTGTCCCCATGTTTCACATCACGGGCATGGTGAGTGTGATGCACACCAGCATTCAATTGGCGTCAACCTTGGTGGTAATGCCTAGGTGGGATCGCGATTTTGCAGGCCGCATGATTTCAAAATACAAAGTCACGAGCTGGACAAATATCCCAACGATGGTGATGGATTTACTCGCCTCGCCGCATTTTGCTGATTACGACCTCACCAGTTTGACCCATATTGGCGGCGGTGGTGCAGCCATGCCTCAAGCCGTGGCACAACGCTTGTTAGACGCCTATGGCTTGTCTTACATTGAAGGCTACGGTTTGACCGAAACTGCTGCACCTAGCCACAGCAATCCACCTGATAAGTCTAAACAGCAATGCCTAGGTATTCCGTACATGAGCACGGATGCGCGAGTTTGGAATCCCGAGACTCGCCAAGAATGTGCAGTAGGCGAGCAAGGCGAAATCATTATTTGTGGCCCCGAAGTTTTTCGTGGCTATTGGAAGCGCCCCGATGCCACAGCTGAGGCGTTTATTGAGTTTGAGGGCAAGCGATTCTTCCGCTCAGGCGACATTGGGCGTATGGACGAAGAGGGTTACTTCTTCATGACCGATAGATTGAAGCGCATGATTAACGCGAGCGGCTTTAAGGTCTGGCCTGCCGAAGTGGAGGCGCTGATGTTCAAACACGAAGCCATTGCCGAAGCCTGCGTTATTGGTGCTCGCGACGCCTATCGCGGCGAGACGGTGAAAGCTTTTGTAGTGCTGCGCGGCACTCACCAAGGCAAGGTGAGCGAGCAAGACATCATGAATTGGTGCCGAGACACCATGGCAGTTTACAAAGCCCCCAAGATCATCGAGTTTATTGACGCACTACCCAAGAGTGGCGCAGGTAAAACCATGTGGCGTGCGCTGCAAGATGCAGAACTGGCGAAGACTTAAATCGCTTACGTCAGCGTGTCAAATCCTCGTAGCAAGTCCGCCTGCAAATCGCCAAGATGCTCTAGTCCTACTGCTACGCGGATGAGGCTTTGCTGGATGCCCGCATTTTGACGCTGATCTTCTGTGAGCCGCCCGTGTGAGGTGCTCGCAGGATGCGTGATGATGGTTTTGACATCGCCCAGATTTGCAGTCACCGACATCAGTTGTGTCGAGTCAATCAGGTGGAAGGCACGTGCACGCGCCTCTATGGGGCTACTCGCCTTGACATCAAATGACACGACAGCGCCGCCAAGCCCTGTACCTGTTTGGTTTTGCTGACGCATTGCCAGTTCGTGCTGCGGATGCGATTTAAGGCCAGGGTAGTACACGCGAGCCACGCCAGGCAAGGTCTCTAGCCACGTTGCCATTGCTAGCGCCCGTGCAGATTGGGCTTCCATGCGAATGCCCAGCGTTTCCATACCCTTGAGCACCACCCATGCATTGAAGGCCGAGAGGCTCATGCCTGCGCTACGCATCACGGGAATGAACTTGTCTTTGATGAGTTGTTTAGAGCAACACAGCGCACCCGCAATCACACGGCCTTGACCATCTAGGTATTTTGTTCCACTGTGTACGATGATGTCCGCGCCCATGCTGGCTGGTCGTTGCAGGGCAGGTGTGCAAAAGCAGTTATCGACGGCGAGCAAGCAGTTCGCGTTATGTGCAATATCGGCAAGCGCTTGAATGTCACACACTTCGGTCAGCGGATTGGTCGGTGATTCGGCAAATAGCAACTTGGTCGATGGTTTGATCGCTGCCTTCCACTCAAGCACATCGGTTTGACTGACGAAGGTCGTTTCCACGCCAAATTTACCAAACTCGGAGGCCAAGAGTTTGATGGTTGAGCCAAATACCGAGCGTGAACACACCACATGATCACCTGCTTTGAGCAAACCCATCACCAAAAGCAAAATCGCCGACATGCCGCTCGATGTAGCAATGGCGCCTTCTGTGCCCTCTAATGCGGCCAAGCGCCGCTCCATGCTGTCCACCGTTGGATTGGTAAAGCGTGAATAGATGTAGCCTTCTTCCTCACCTGCAAAGCGCCGAGCTGCTGTTTCGCAATCAGGCTGCGTAAAGCTGCTGGTAAGGTACAGCGATTCGGAGTTTTCGCCGTATTGGCTCTTGGGCACGGCTTCGCGCACAGCAAGTGTGTCAAGATGGAGAGCAGTATTCTTCTTAGTCATATTCAGCTTGTTTTTAGCTTCTATTTTCATTCATTTTGGCGATTGAGGCCGCATCCACATCACCTGTGACGTAAACGCCATCAAAACAGGATGCGTCAAAATTTTTGACGTTCGGGTTGAGCGCTTGAATGGCGCCGCGCATGGCTTCTAGGTCTTGATAAATCAAGGCATCGCAGCCGATGTGAGCTTCAATTTCAGCAACCGTTTTGTCATTAGCAACAAGATCTTTGGCGCTTGGCATATCAATGCCGTACACATTGGGGAAGCGCACAGGGGGCGCAGCGCTGGCAAGATAGACTTTTTTTGCGCCGGCTTCGCGTGCCATTTGCACAATTTCTTGACTGGTCGTGCCGCGCACAATCGAGTCGTCCACCAACAGCACATTGCGTCCTGCAAATTCGCTGGTGATGGCATTGAGCTTTTGTCGTACCGATTTTTTCCGCATGGCCTGTCCAGGCATGATGAAGGTGCGTCCCACATAGCGGTTCTTCACAAAGCCTTCGCGGTAAGGTTTGCCGATGAGCTGCGCGAGCTGCATGGCGCTGGGGCGGCTAGACTCAGGGATTGGAATCACCACGTCAATTTGATCGGGTGGAACGGTAGAGACGACGCGCTTGGCAAGCGTCTCGCCCATATTGAGCCTTGCTTGATAGACCGAAATGCCGTCCATGACGGAGTCGGGGCGTGCCAAATAAACGTATTCAAAAATGCAGGGGTTCAGGCTAGTCAATACGGCACAAGGCTGCGCGTACAGCTTACCTGTCGTGTCAATAAATACGGCCTCGCCAGGGTTGATATCACGCACCAGCTTATGCAGCGTGCCTTCCAAGGCAACCGACTCGCTCGCCAGCATCAATGAGCCATTAGCATCCTTGCCCAGCACGAGCGGACGGATGCCGTAGGGATCGCGAAATGCCAAGAGACCATGCCCTGCAATCAGCACGATCACCGCGTAAGAGCCGCGTACTCGCTTGTGCACACCATGCACGGCCGTGAACACGTCTTCAGGCGTTAGGTTAATGCCGCGGGTTGATTTCTCTAATTCATCCGCTAAAACGCCCAGCAAAACTTCAGAATCGCTGGTGGTGTTGGTATGACGATGGTTGGTTCTGAAGAGCTCATCGCGCAAGCTATCGGCGTTGGTGAGATTTCCGTTGTGCACGAGTACCAATCCAAACGGCGCGCTGACATAAAACGGCTGCGCTTCGGCTTCGCTGGTGGCATCGCCTGCGGTGGGATAACGCACTTGAGCAAGTCCAATTTTCCCTACCAAGCTACGCATGTTACGGGTGCGAAAGGCGTCTCGCACCATACCGCGGCCTTTGTGCAGATGAATCTTGTGTCCACCACCCGCGTCTTCTAACGTTGCCATACCTGCTGCATCTTGGCCGCGGTGTTGCAAAAGCAGCATAGCGTCGTAGAGAGTTTGACTCAAAGGACTTGAGTCAGAAGGGGATTGGACAATGCCAGCGATACCGCACATAGATGGTTCTTAAGTAAAAAATGCTTTAGGGCACAAGTGCCGAGATAGTGGACGGCAGCATAGGTTTGAGCGAATGAGCTGTGGATTTTGTCATTTTGACAGCGATAGAGTGCTGCCATGTTTCGGATTGATCAGCAGGCGTGAGGCTGACCAGCACAGTCAGTGAAATAGCAATAACAGCACCGCGAACGAGGCCGAAGACTGCGCCAAGCAAACGGTCGATACCGCCAAGCCCAATCTTGCTTACGGCCTGTTTAATGAGCATCGCCACCAAACTCCAGATGATCAATGTAATGACAAATACGACTACAAATGCCAAGGCATAGCGCGGTGTTTCTCCAAGTCCGGTTGCCATTAAATAAGGGGAGAGAAAACTAGCTAAATAATGAGACGCTGCAAGGGCTACAAACCAGCCAGCCAGTGACATGGTGACGTGGACGAAGCCGCGGACAGCCCCTAGCAGTGCAGAGAGCAAGAGCAGGATTACGTAGCCGTAATCTAAAGGTCCAAGTGTGTCCATAAAGCCTTGCATGCCAGTCGCCTCCTAGGGCTTGATCACAATGGTTTTGATGCCCAGCTTGCCAATACGGGCAGATACGTTATTGGCTTCAAGCTGCGTTGCAAAGGGACCCAGTCGGATGCGAGTGTGTGCTGTGCCGTCTTTTGCCGTCGCATCTTGCGTAAAGCTTTGAAAGCCTGCTTTTTCTAGCTTGGTTTGCACAGCAGCCAGTTTTGACTTGTCGGTAAAAGAGCCTGCTTGAATCAGATAGCCCGCACCATTTAAAAGGGCTGCTGCTCTTGCACCATCGTCAGTTTTGACGGCTGTGTCGGGCGCAGCCTTTGGCGGCTCTGCCTTGGCAGATTCTTGTTTTGATGTTTCAACTGGAGCGAGGGCTAATGGAGCAGGCTTATCTGGCAAGGCTTGCACAGCGGGAGCGGGCGCAGAGATCGGTACTGCAACTGCAGGGGCGGCTGCCGTGGGTGCTGCCGGCGCTTGCATCTCGATCGCGATATCGGCAGAGACGGGACGTGGTTTGGTATCCAGTACAAAGGGCAGGGCGACGACTGCAGTTAGCACCAGCACCGCAGCGCCTACAAAGCGTTGCCTAGCTTGGCGGCGAAGTAGCTGTAGGTTGGTGGTAGTGGATGTTTCGGTATCGTTGGAATCCATAGTGATTGAGATTTACGCGGCCAAATGAGGTGCTGTAAGCGAAGGAATGCCGTTTTCCAGCACGCCTCCCACGGTAAAAAAGGAGCCAAACACGACGATTCTATCAGTGGGGTCAGCAGCCAAGAGCGCTGCATCCAGCCCCGCTTGCGGTGTGCTGTGCAATGAGACGCTGGGTGTGTGCAGTCGTTTTTTTTCCATCACCAGCATCGCCTCAATGTGCGATTGCAGCGCCGAGGCTGTTGCCGCACGTGGCGTTGGCAAATCGCAGACATACCAGCAGTCGATGAGCGGTGAGATTTTGGCGAGCATGGACGTTAAATCCTTGTCTGCCATCGCACCAAACACAGCGTGGGTACGGGGGTGATAGCTCATCGCATCTAAATTAGCTGTGAGTGCCGCCACCGAATGCGGGTTATGCGCTA
>CANBRV010000137.1 GCA_947372005.1 Comamonadaceae bacterium
GGTATCGGCATTTACAGATTGCAATTATTTTTCAGGAGATCTTTATGAAAGTCAGTGACATTCTTCGCGTTAAAAACGGCGACAAAGGCCTCACACTTTTTACGATTACGCCTGAGCATTTGCTGGCAGATGCCATGCAGTTAATGGTGGATAACGATATCGGCTCCTTGGTCGTCATGTCGCACGGCAAAGTGGTGGGCATGTTGACTTTTCGAGAGGTAATTAGCACCATTGCCAAAAACGGTGGTGTTGTAGGCAGCATCACCGTATGGAAGGCTATGGATGATGGGCCTTTGATGTGCACCCCCGAGACCGAGTTAGACGAAGTCCGCCGGATGATGCTGGCGCGCCATGCGCGTTACATGCCAGTCATTGATAAACAAATGCTCATGGGCGTGATTAGCTTTTACGATGTTGCCAAGACTGTGGTCGATTCTCAAAATTTTGAAAATCAAATGCTCAAAGCCTATATTCGCGATTGGCCAGCTGGAGAGTCAGAAAGCGAAAAGTCCGATTCGCTTTAAGTTTTAGCCTCTAGCCTCTAGCCTTTACCCGCTAAACCTAGCCGCTCAATGGTCGCTTTTTCACTAGCAAAGCTCTCACGCGCAAACTTGGTGTAGTCGGCTGTGTTCATGTAGATCACGGTTTGATCGAATTTTTCAAATGAAGCCATCACAGCAGGATCATCGAGTGTGCGCTTAAACGCGTCGTGAATGATCTTGGTAACGCCTGCATCCATGCCCTTAGGACCGCACACGCCGAATGGCGAATCTGAGACGGTTTGATAGCCCAGTTCATCTAACGTGGGAACGTTTGGCCAACGCTTGGTACGTTTGCTGCCGTAGGTAGCCAGCAATCTGAGTTTGCCTGATGCTACATGCGGTGCCCAGCCCGTCGCGTCGCTAGCGGCCATGATGTGACCACCCAAGATGGCTTGCATATTCTCCGCGTTACCTTTGAACGGCACGTGCGTCAGCTTAATACCCGCACGCTGTGCAAACTCTTCAACCGCCAAATGCGGACTTGTTCCAGTACCCGTCGAACCGTAGGTGAATTTTTCGGGATTGGCTTTGGCAAAAGCTACTAAATCTTTGATGCTTTTAATAGGCGAATCGCTTGGTACGACAAGTCCAAACGTATAGCCTGTCAGGCAGGCAATCCAAGTGAAATCTTTGAGCGTATCGAACTGCACTTTTTGCATGTGCGGAATGCGGAAAACACCGTGCGGTAATTGCGCCAGCGTGTAACCATCGGGTTTTGCACTGACAAGATCTATTGCGCCTAAAGTTCCTCCTGCGCCGCCTTTATTTTCCACAATGATCGGTTGTCCCAAAATTTCACTTGCACTCTTTGTGATGGCTCTAATCACGGCATCGGTTGAGCCGCCTGCTTGCCAAGGGCAAATATATTTAATCGGTCGGTTGGGGTATGCGGCAGTTTGCGCGAAGGCGGGTAGGCTAGGCAACGCAAGGGAGCCTAAACCAGCAGCTGCGCCAGTCAATACGGTACGCCGCGTGGCAAGTAATTGAGTCATTTTTGTCTCCAAGTTATTTAAGAATTAAAACCGCTCATACCCCATGAGGAATCGCCATTGTCCAACTTCTAAACCAGCCAGCGGAATACGCCCGACGCGGATGCGTTTCATGGCTTCGATCCCAAGGCCAACATGCTGGCATTGTGCCGCGATACTGCCAGGGGCGTAGCCCTTGATCGCGAAGCGTAGCCCTGTGATTTTGTCGGTTTGTTTGCTCATTGCCACCTTCATAGGAGGGCGGCTGAGTCCTCTGAGTTGCGCCTCGGACACCTCGCCACTCACATCGACAATGATTTCGTGCTCGTTAAGCGCGTTGTCTTGAATCAGCTTGCGCTTGATGGGGAAGTCTTGCGTGAACACCACCAAACCGCTAGCCCCTGTCTCCAGCGGCGTGACGCACTCTTGATCTTTCAAATGACGCTGCAACAACCGCACCCCAGAGCGGTCAGTGTTAGCACGATTTGCAACGGTCATGCCCTCGCAGGCCTTATCCGCTGTGCCTTCCGAAGGCACCCCAGAGGGCTTGTGCCACAAAATCGTCATAGGCAAGATAGGCGCAAGCTTGGCTTGTGAGTCCAGCTCAATGCGCTCGCTGCCGTCGCCTTTGACTCTGTGCTGAGGGCTTTCAATGACTACGCCATTCACTCGGACATAGCCGCCTTCGATGTATTGTTCCGCTTGGGCTCTGGACAAGTTGTACAGCGCGGCCAAGTGCTTGGCAAGTCGCAAAGTGTCATTCTTTTTATCTTCAGTCATGCATGCAGTTTAAAGTACAGGCATGACTCCCAAAACTAAATCACTCGGCCTCACGGCCTTTTTGACACTTTTACTCATCGCTTTCATGATGGGCACGAACCACGTTGCAGCAAGGCTGGCCTTCAATAGCGGGCTTGACGTCGCTACTGCGGTGTTGGTGCGAAGCGCTGTCACGGCAATGGTGGTTGCCGTCATCGTGATGTGGGCGGGCTTGAGTTGGCGCATTGATGCGAAACAAAAGCGCGGTTTGTTGTTTGTGGGGTTACTCATTGGTGCGCAAAGCCAATTACTGTATGGCGCGGTATCACGTTTGCCAGTGGCGCTGGCTTTGATTGCCTTCAATACTTATCCGTTATGGACGGCGCTGTGGGAGCGAGTGGTTTACGGCAAATCCCCAGATAAAGCCGTTTTGCAAGCGCTACCTATTCTTTTGCTGGGTTTGTGCCTCGCGCTTGACGTGTTGGGTGCGGCATCGGGTTTAGGCGCGGGCGCGCACGCTGCGCAAATAGGTGCAGGTGTGGCTTTTGGACTGGCCGCAGGCGCCGTTTTTGGTCTATCCATGGTGGTGATGCAGCATGAGACGATTGGCATGGATGGACGCGTGCGTACGGTCAATACCTTGGTGATTGCGAGCGTGATGGCCATTGTCGTGATCGGCATGCAAGGCGGCGCGCATTGGCCCCAAAGTGATATCGGTTGGTATGCGCTGGCTGCACTCACTTTTTTATACGGCACGGCCTTTACGATTATGTTTACCGTGCTGCCCAAGCTGGGCGTAGGCAACAACATTGCCATCATGAACGCCGAGCCCGTCTTTGCGCTCATCATGGCATGGCTAGTCTTGGGGCAAACCATTGCACCTAGCCAAATTGCAGGAGCGCTGTTGGTGGTGGGAACGGTGATTTGGTTGGGGCTGCGAAAGCGCTAGTATCTTTTTTACAAAATTTTTCACAAGGATTCAACATGTCTTTGCTTGCCAATATCGTTGTCGCCATCGTTGCGCTCTTGCATGTGTACTTCCTAGTGCTGGAGATGTTCTTTTGGACCAAGCCGCTGGGTCTTAAAACTTTCAAACGGACTCAAACGCAAGCAGACGACTCGAAAGTGCTAGCTGCTAACCAAGGGCTATACAACGGATTTTTAGCGGCTGGCTTGCTGTGGGGTTTGAGTCTTGGTGCCGCTGGCCTCAGCGTCAAAGTGTTTTTCCTGCTGTGCGTGGTAGTGGCAGGCGTTTATGGTGCTGCCACGGTAGGTAAAAAAATTCTGTATGTGCAGGCGTTGCCAGCGGCGATTGGGCTTGCATTGCTCTGTTTTTTCTAAAACTAAGTTTAAAACCCAACCGCCTGCCCATCGCGGCGTGGGTCGCTGGCGACTTGGTAGCCCTCAATTTTCGGATCACCCATGCGCCAGATGAACTGTCCAGCGCCAAAGTCTTGGTAGCTGTCATTGATGACGGCGGTTTGATGGCCTAGGTCTTTGAGCGCTTGCACGGTCGCCGCGTTCATTGACGCTTCAACGTTGATCTCTAGCTCTGCGTTATAGCGCCAACGCGGCGCATCGCAGGCGGCTTGCGGGTTCTGACCGTAGTCCAGCATCCGAATCAGCGTTTGAATATGGCCTTGCGGCTGCATGTTCGCACCCATGACGCCAAAGCTCATGATGGGCTCTGTGACGCCATTCACGTCCTTGGTTAAGAACGCAGGAATGATGGTGTGGAAAGGGCGCTTATTCGGCGCGACGCAGTTTTCGCTCGCAGGATCGAGATTGAATCCATGCCCACGGTTTTGCAAGCTGATGCCGAAATTGGGTTCGACGCAGCCCGAGCCAAATCCCATGTAGTTGCTTTGAATAAAGCTGACCATCATGCCGTCTTCGTCAGCAGTCGTGAGGTAAATCGTGCCGCCTTTGACTGGATTGCCTGCGCCAAAGTTTTGCGCACGTTTTAAATCAATCAATTTCGCGCGGCCTTTTAGATAGGCGCTGTCCAGCAATTGCTGGCTGGAAACCCTCATGGCGCTTGGCTCGGCGACATATTTGTAGATATCGGCAAAGGCGAGTTTCATGGCTTCGATTTGCAAATGCTGCGTCGCTACGCCGTCGAGTGGAAGGCTTGCCAAATCGAAGTTTTCTAAGATGCCCAGCGCCATCAGCGCTGCAATGCCTTGGCCATTGGGCGGAATTTCATGCAGGTGATAGCCACGGTATTCCTGCGATATCGGCGTGACCCACTCAGGTTTGAAGCTGGCAAGATCCGCCATCGTCATCGCACCGCCTTGCGACTTAGAAAATGCCACTAGCGCTTCAGCGATGTCGCCCTTGTAAAACGATTCGCCGTTTGAAGCCGCAATCGAACGCAAACCACGCGCAGCCGCTTTGAATTGAAACAACTCGCCAACGTTAGGAGCTCGTCCCCAAGGCAGGAAAGCCTTATTCCATGAGCCTTGCGAGACCGCGTAGGCGCCGAGTTCTGGCGTAGCTGCCGCCCACTTTTGCTGGACGACGGTCGGCACTAAATAGCCGCGCTCGGCCACATCAATCGCGGGCTGCA
The DNA here is from genome assembly GCA_947372005.1 of Comamonadaceae bacterium. GTDB lineage: Bacteria > Pseudomonadota > Gammaproteobacteria > Burkholderiales > Burkholderiaceae_C > JASGCK01. The sequence goes on from CANBRV010000137.1 coordinate 4,839, forward strand.
TCAAATCCGCAAACGGTAGCTTGCCAAAACGCTCGGACATTGCCATCCAACCAGCAACTGCGCCTGGCACGGTCACGGAGTCAATGCCGCGCTTAGGTGGGGTCAATGTTGATTCACCATATTTGCGTTTGAAGTACGCCGCGTCCCACGCCGCAGGTGCTGTGCCCGAAGCATTCAGCCCGTGGAGCGTTTTGGTTTTTGGGTCCCACAAGATGCAAAACGCATCCGAGCCAAGGCCGTTGCTGACAGGTTCGGTGATGGTGAGCATGGCGGCAGTAGCGATGGCGGCATCCACGGCATTGCCGCCTTTTGCCATCATTTGCAGACCTGCTTGCGCGGCTAATGGATGTGACGTGGCAACGGCGTTGCGGGCAAAGAGTGGCAAGCGCGGCGTGGCGTAGGGGTTAGCGGTATTGAATGTTTTCATAGATGTGGCTGTGATTGTGCGGCCAAGGCGATGGCGACTTTTTGCACCACTGTCGCCCAGTCGCCAAACGTGGGCTGACGAAACAAACGAACGCTTGTGTACCAGGGGCTGTCGGTTCGATCTAATAGCCAGCGCCAGCAACCGTTATGACGAGACAAAATCCACGTGGGTTTGCCCATGGCGGCGGCGAGATGGGCAACGCCTGTATCGCAGCTAATGACAAGGTCTAAATTGGCAATCAAGGCAGCGGTGTCTGCCCAATCGACCAGATCAGCTGTCAAATCGACGAGATCTAAAGCTGTTTTTCCCTTGGATGGAGAGCCTTTTTGTAAGCTCACAAATTGCAAGCCGTGGCGACGGGCAACATCAACCAGAAGATCAAACTGATTCAAAGACAAAGATCGGTCATGGTCAACATCGGTGATGCCATTACCCGCCCAGACCAGTCCAATCCGTTGGCGGGGCGAGATAGGCGTTAATTCTTGCAAACGTTGACGCCATAAGGCGTGTAGCTCTGGTGGTGATGATAGGTATGAAGCGTTAGCTGGGATTTTTTGAAGGCTGTCAATGCCGCAAGCTAAGGGCAGGCTCATCAGCGAGCATTGCACGTCCCATGCGGGGATGGGCGTCCCCTCCGTCATGGCGAGTAATTCAAACTGCGGGAAATTGTGCTGAAACAACCGAAGCGTTGAGGGACGCACCGCCAGCACAACATGCGCACCTAACTGCTGCACCAGCTTAGCAAAGCGTACAAACTGGAACACATCGCCATCACCGCCTTCGGGCCACAAAATGATGCGTTTCCCTGTAATCGGTTCTTTGCCAAGCCATGTGGAGCGTGGCGTCTCTAACATTTGACCCGATGGCGCAGGTGCTAGCCAGCGCCACT
>CANBRV010000138.1 GCA_947372005.1 Comamonadaceae bacterium
CGCATCACTGTTTGAATCGGTTCAGCCAGCACTTCCCATGAGCTCTCTAAGTCGGCAGCTAGCGCTTCCTCGTTGATCTCTAACTTGCCAAGACCCGTTAGTAACGATTCATACGCGAGCAGGCTATAGCCTAGCCCCACGCCAATGTTGCGCAGCACGGTGGAGTCGGTCAAGTCGCGCTGCCAGCGTGAAATGGGCAGCTTGTTTGCCATGTGGTCAAGCATGGCGTTGGCTAGACCTAGGTTGCCCTCAGCATTTTCAAAGTCGATCGGGTTGACTTTATGCGGCATGGTGGATGAGCCAATTTCGCCAGCCTTTAGCCGCTGTTTGAAATAGCCAAGACTGACATAACCCCAAATGTCGCGGCACAGGTCAATCAAAATGGTGTTGCTGCGCATAAAAGCGTGAAATAGCGCGGCCATGTAGTCGTGCGGCTCAATCTGCGTGCTGTAGTCTTGGAAGGTCAATCCCAGCCCCCAAAATTCCGAATTTTGGGCGGGCGTTTCGACCACGCGTTTGGCAAATGCAGCCCAATCTAAATCTGGGAAGGCCGCAAGGTGCGCGTTGTAATTGCCGACCGCACCATTCATTTTTCCAAGCAACTGCACATTCTCAATATCAACCAGCACGCGGCGCAGGCGCACCACCACGTTGGCGAACTCTTTGCCCACTGTGGTGGGCGTTGCTGTTTGACCGTGCGTGCGGGCAAGCATCGGCGTGTCGCTATAGCGCAGCGCCATATCCGATAGGGCTTGCAGGGCTGTTTTGAGCTTAGGCACAAGCACGGTATCGCGGGCAGCTTTGATTTGCAGGGCGTGGCTCGTGTTGTTGATGTCTTCGCTGGTGCAAGCAAAGTGCACGAAGTGTGCGTGTGCTTTTAGTTCGGGCAGATGAGACGCCTCGCTGAACTTTTCCACTATCCAGTATTCCACTGCTTTCACATCGTGATTGGTGACGCGTTCAATGGCTTTAATGGCGAGTGCATCAGCTTCAGAGAAGTTGGCAACCAAGGCTTGCAAATGGGCACGAGCCGCAGGCGTTAGCGGCTTGAACTCAGCAAACCCAGCGTCAGAGAGGGCTGTAAACCACGCTAGTTCGACTTGCACGCGACGATGCATGTAGCCGTATTCGGACATCAGGGGGGCGAGAGGAGATACTTTGGCGGCGTAGCGCCCGTCTAATGGAGAAATGGCGAAGAGCGCGGCGTTGTTTTTGTCAGTCATAAATAACATTTTAGGCGGGTGAATTTGGGAGAAGCTGTTGGCGCGTGGTTAGAATGAATTTATGAAACTCATTTACGCTAACGCCAGTCCATACGCCCGCAAAGTTCGCATCGTGCTTGCTGAAAAAAAGCTTGACTATCAACTCGCTCTGGAAAACCCATGGGTGCCTGAAACGACGATTGGGGCGTCCAATCCACTGGGCAAAGTGCCCTGCTTGGTATTGGAGGGTGGCGAAGCGATCTTTGACTCCCGTGTGATTGTGGAATACCTCGACACACTCTCGCCTGTTGGCAAGCTGATTCCGGTGAATGGGCGTGAACGTGCAGAAGTCAAAACATGGGAAGCCTTGGCTGACGGCGTGTTAGACGCTGCTTTGACCGTGCGCATGGAGCAAACATGGCCGCATCGCACGGCCGAGCAGCGCTCGCAGCCATGGATTGATCGCCACTTAGACAAAATGACTGCTGGCTTGGCGGCCATGAGTCGCGGCCTTGGGGACAAGCCTTACTGCGGCAATATTCACATGAATCTAGCTGACATTGCTGTGGGTGCAGCTTTGGGTTATTTGGATTTCAGATTCCCCCAAATCGATTGGCGCACCCCCCATCCAAATTTGGCGAAATTGTTTGAAAAGCTTTCCTTACGCCAAAGCTTTATCGACACAGTACCCGCTTAAGACGCTGCTTCCACGGCGTCTACAAACATTGCCGCCACGTCAAACCCCGTTTGATCAAAAATCTCTTGAAAGCAAGTGGGGCTGGTCACGTTAATTTCGGTCAACTTGTCGCCAATGACGTCTAAGCCAACCAGCAGCAAACCACGACTGGCAAGGATTGCGCCAAGTTCTAAGGCAATTTTCAAGTCAGATTCAGACAGCTTTTGCGCTACGCCTTTTCCGCCTGCCGCCAAATTACCGCGCACTTCGCCGCCTTGCGGGATGCGCGCTAAAGCATACGGGACGGGCTTCCCTGCGATTAAGAGCACGCGCTTGTCACCCTCTTTGATTGCAGGCAAATAACGCTGCGCCATGATAGTTTCCGTACCGTCAGCGGTCAGCGTTTCAGCAATTGCACCCAAGTTAAGCGCGTCATCTTTGACGCGAAAAATTCCCACGCCGCCCATGCCGTCCAGTGGCTTCAAAATGACATCTTGGTGCTCGACATGAAAGGCTTTGATGCGCGCTATGTCGCGGGTGACTAAAGTTGGTGCGGCAAGGTGTGCAAACTCCATCAGCGCTAGCTTTTCGGGGTGATCGCGCAAGGCGCGAGGACTATTGAAAACTTTTGCCCCTTCGCGCTGGGCTTGCTCTAGCAAATGCGTTGCGTAAAAATATTCGGAGTCAAACGGCGGGTCTTTTCGCATGATGATGCCATCAAAATTTTTGAGGGGCGTGCTCTGCATAGCAGACGCCTCGTACCAACCATGCCCCGCTTGACCTGTTAGCCGTATCACTTGCGTATCTGCTACAACGCCCGTAGCTTGCGTCCAGCGCATGCCTCGCACTTCGCAACTGCTGACGGCATGCCCACGCTTCGCTGCCTCACGCATCATGGCAAACGTGGTGTCTTTGTAGATTTTGAAGCTATCCAGTGGATCCGCAATAAAAAGAATATGCATCGCTGTGCCCGTTAAATTTCGACTTTGCTACCTAGCTCCACCACAGCGTTGCTTGGCAGGTACAAAAAGTCTGCGGCATCGCTAGCGTTGTGATGCATTTGTGCAAATAGTTTTTCACGCCACGGTGCCATGCCTGCGCCTGGCGTAGAGACGACATTGTTGCGTGACAAGAAGTAGCTCGTGGTCATAGGATCAATATCAAAACCTAGCCCGTAAAGACTTTTCAATGCGCCAGGCACATCGGGATCATTTTTAAAGCCAAAATTAATAATGACTTGCCAGCAATGATTGCCTAGCGAGCGCACCTCAATGCGCTTCTCCATGCCAATCCATGGCACTTCGTGATTGCGCACAGTTATAAACAAATTGTGCGCATGCAGCACCTTGTTGTGTTTGAGGTTATGCAGCAAAGCGTTTGGTGTGATGTCTAGATCGGCTGTTAAAAATACGGCTGTGCCTTCAACACGAAGAGGGGGGCTGACAAACACAGCTTGTAGGAACTCTCTTAGACTGAACGATTCTGCTTTTTGTGCGTCTGATACAAGCTCTGTGCCTCTATGCCAAGTGACCATGAGCGTAAAAATGACCGCACCAATCAATAGAGGGAACCAGCCACCGTCTTCAATCTTGAGCAAATTGGAGGCCAAAAACACGAAATCCACGATGAAGAATAATCCCGTTGCAGCGATGCATAAAGCGAGCGGGTATTTCCATCCATAGCGAATCACGAAGAAGGTCAGGGATGTGGTGATGAGCATGTTGATACACACAGCAATGCCATAAGCCGCACCCAGCGCATCTGAACTTTTAAACATCACAACGGTCACAACAGTTAGCGCAAAAAGCCCCCAATTGATGGCGGGCATATAGATTTGCCCTGTCTCATTAATGCTGGTGTGCTCAATCTTCATGCGCGGCAAAAAGCCCATTTGAATGACTTGCTTGGTGATGCTATAAGCGCCAGAAATCAGGGCTTGCGAGGCAATAACAGTCGCGGCAGCTGCGAGTATTAGCAAAGGAATTAAAGCCCACTCTGGGGCCATTAGGTAGAACGGATTTTTGAGTGCTGCGGGGTTTGCAATTAGAAGGGCGCCTTGACCAAAATAATTGAGCACAAGCGACGGCATGACAACCCAAAACCATGCCAAGCGAATGGGACGTTTGCCAAAATGACCCATGTCCGCATAAAGCGCTTCAGCACCTGTAACGCAAAGTACCACGGCGCCCAAGACAATGAAAGTAATGTGTAAATTGGCAAACATAAAGCGTAACGCATGATGCGGCGCTAAAGCCCATAAAACTTGTGGATTGCGTGTAATTTGAGCAATTCCCATTAAGCCAATAACAGCAAACCAAACCAGGGTAATGGGACCAAAGAATTTGCCAATGCTGGCTGTTCCGCGTTTTTGCACCCAAAAAAGACCTAGCAAAATCAAAAGAGTCAGTGGAATGACCCAAGGCTTCAAGTGAGGCGAAATCACGTTTAAGCCCTCCATGGCGGATAGCACTGAGATGGCGGGCGTAATAACACCATCACCATAAAACAGGGCAGCACCAAAAATGCCGACCAATACAACAATTTGGCGCAATCTAGGCTTGTCTTTAACGGCAGCCAAGGCTAATGCCAACATGGCGACTAGCCCACCCTCACCGTGGTTATCGGCGCGCAGCACAAGACCCACATATTTAATGGAAACAACGGTAGTGAGTGTCCAAAAGAAAATAGACAAGATGCCAAGAATATTGGCTTCATTTAAGGGGACAAGTCCCGTATCAAAAACTAGTTTTAAAGCGTAGAGCACCGAAGTGCCAATGTCGCCGTAGACGACGCCCAGAGCGCCCAGCGTGAGGGCGGCGATAGAGGATTTTGAGGTTTGCACGAGAAATAGCCAGTTGGATGGATTTGTTCGAGAAGGCGCTATTGTGCTACTTTAATTTGTTGCAGTGCAACACGTTTGTAAATAGTCAAAGAATTTGTTGTGAAAGCGCATCAGCAGCAGCCAATACGGTGCTGATATGTTTCTCGCTGTAGCGGCTACTGGGCATCGTGAGCGTGAGTGATGCAGCCAGCGCCCCATTGGGTTTAAAGACGGGAGCGGAGATCCCTGCTAGATCAGGCGATCGGTCGCCAATGGCGGCAAAGTAGCCATCCGCCTTGATTTTCGCCAATTGCTTGGCTTCGGTGCTGGTTGGTTTGTAATTTAGCGCTGCCAAATCGCTAAACGCCAGCAGCACCCGCCCTCCCGCCCCTCTACCAAGAGGCAATAAATCCCCTTCGCGGATATGGTCGCGCAGCATTTGGTCGGAGTGCACACGGTAAAGGCACAGGCGCTGCGCCTCTTGTCCCGCGCCTTGAATCACGCTATATGCAGCACTTTCTTTGGTTTGTTTAACCAGGTCTTGTAAGACGGGGTAGACGATCTCCGCCAGTGCAAAGCCCGTCATATAAATGCCTTGTAAGCGCGAAACTTCGCGCCCAAGCGCGTAGTTCCCGTCTTGCGTCCGCTGAATGAAGTGTGCGTGCTGCAGTGACGCAAGCAAGCGCAGGCACGTGCTTTTGTGCATAGCCGTGCGTTCTGCCAAGTCTGACAATGTCAGTGCAGTTTCACCCTTGCGAAAGATTGCTAAAAGCGACAGCGCTTTGTCTACAGCTGCAACGCCCCCCACGGCAGGTGTTTGCTCGGCAATAGAGAGTTGGATGGATTTTTTAGGCATATCGCGTGTGCTATGATGATTCTATCTAACAAAATATCATTCTATCTTATGAAATCACAAAATAAGCCCATTGACGTTTTAATTTCTGAGGTTGGCATGCGTGACGGTCTGCAATCCATTGCCAGCGTGATGCCAACGAGTAGCAAATTCAAATGGATTGATGCGTTGGTGGATGCGGGTGTGCGCGAAATCGAAGTCACGTCCTTTGTGCCTGCGCATTTGATGCCGCAGCTCGCTGATGCTGCCGAGGTGGTCAAGTACGCCATCACGAAGCCCGGCCTCAGTGTGATCTCGCTCGTGCCTAATCTCAAAGGTGCGCAGGCCGCCATTGCAGCTGGCACGCACAAGCTGACTATTCCCACATCGGCAAGCGTTGCACATAGTCTCGCCAATGTGCGCAAGACGCGTGAGCAAATGATTGAAGAGGTGCGCCGTATCGTAGAGTACAAAAACGAAGT
>CANBRV010000139.1 GCA_947372005.1 Comamonadaceae bacterium
GCGGGAAGCCCCGCGTGGTATGGCATGGCATTCACGCCTTCCTTGTTTAATCGCTCGGCTACTTCCTCCACACGTTTGCGCGATTGGCAATACACGATGCCGCAATCACCCTCGTGTGCGTCCGAGATAAACCGCAGTAATTGCGAAACCGCCTCTTGTTTTTCAACAATTTTGTAGTGGATATTCGGCCTGTCAAAACTGCTGACGAACTGCGCAGCATTTTCCAGCTGCAGCCCCTGCACAATGTCCGCGCGAGTCAGGCTATCTGCCGTCGCCGTGAGTGCCATGCGTGGCACAGATGGATAGCGCTCATGCAGCACAGACAAGAGCTGGTACTCAGGCCGAAAATCGTGTCCCCATTGACTCACGCAATGCGCTTCGTCAATCGCAAACAGACTCAAGTTCCCACGTACATAAAGCGTATCCATCAGCATCAAAAAGCGTGGTGAGGTCACGCGCTCAGGTGCTGCATAGAGCAGCGTGATCTCACCCCGCAAGAAGCGCTGCTCAATCGCTGCCGCTTCTTCATACGACTGGCTGGAATTTAAAAATTCGGCTGCCATGCCTGCCTCGTGCAGGGCGCCCACTTGGTCGTGCATCAGCGCAATCAACGGCGAGACAACGACCGTCACGCCATGTCCTGCTTGGTGTCTACCAATGGCGGGGATTTGAAAACAAAGTGATTTGCCACCGCCCGTGGGCATGAGCACCAGCGCGTCGCCGCCAGCGATCACGTGATCAACGATAGCGGCTTGCTCGCCTCGGAAACTGTCATAACCGAAGGTTTTACGGAGGATGTCGCGTGGTGAGGAAGAATCTAGCATCGCTGGCATTAAACCAGCAAGCCTTAAGCCAGCGGATTTTCTAATACGCCAATTCCGTCGATTTCGATGCGAACCACGTCGCCAGCTTTTAGGTATTTCGGCGGCTTAAAACCCAGTCCCACACCAACAGGTGTGCCCGTAGCAATGAGATCACCTGGATAGAGTGTGATGCCTTGGCTAATCACGCTAATTAGTTTGGGGATATTGAAGATGAGGCTTTTTGTACCGACGTTTTGACGCAGCTCACCATTCACCCACAACTTCATTTGCGTGTCTTCGCCATTGCATTCGTCAGCACCTGCGCCGCCGCTCACAGCGATTGGGCCCATAGGGCAAAACGTATCGAAGCTCTTGCCAAGGTGCCACTGCTTGTGACGCTGTTGCCAGTCACGTGCCGTCACGTCGTTGACGATGGTGTAACCCCAAACATGCTGCATGGCGTCCGCTTCGCTAATCCCCTTGCCGCCCTTACCAATGATGACGGTGAGTTCGGCTTCGTAATCAATCGCCTCGCTCACGCCGTAGGGAATCTTGATGGCGTCTTTGTCGGCGATCACACTCTCGGGCACTTTGGTAAAGATGATCGGGTCTTTAGGAATTTCGTCGCCCGCTTTGCCCGTGCTTGAGTCAAAGCCGCTGGTGCCAAATTCCATGGCGTGCTCAAAGTAGTTTTTGCCCACGCAAAAGATATTGCGACGTGGATGCGGAACTGGCGCACGTAGCGTAACGGTTGACATCGGCACTGCTGCAGCCCTTGCTGGCATTGGCTTGCCAGCCTGCTGGTAGTCAATGACGGCGAGCAGTCCGCGCTCGGCTTGTTCGGGTGAGAAGGCATAAGCCTCGACAGATGTGCCGTCCAATGAGACGAGTCCAACGAGGTTTTGATTTTGGTAGGTGTATGCGGCGATTTTCATGTGACTAGTGTATGACTCGTGACAATGCAGGCGCGCCTTGAGGTCGCAATCATGACAATGTGCTGTATGAAAACTATTTATTCTTTTTTGACGTTGCTGTGTTTACTGTCACAAGTGACGTTTGCACAGACGGATTGGCCTAGCAAGCCCATCACCATGGTCGTGCCTTTTCCACCAGGCGGCGTAGCCGACACTGTGGGGCGCCCCGTGGCAGAAGCGCTGGGGCGTGCGCTTAATCAAAGTGTGATTGTGGAAAACAAAGCGGGCGCAGGCGGCGGCATTGGTATGGCGCAAGTCGCCAAGGCCAACCCTGACGGCTATACGGTGCTGATGTCGTTATCAAGCCTGTCCATCATCCCCGAAGCTGACAAGCTGTTTGGCCGCGCGCCCAGCTTTACGCTTGACCAATTCAAACCAATTGCTCGCTTTACCGCCGACCCGACCGTGCTGGTGGTGCGAGCCGATGCTCCTTGGAGAAACTTTGCCGAGTTTCTAGCCGACATTCGCAAAAAACCTAGCGCCTACAGCTTTGGCTCCTCGGGCAATTACGGCACCATGCACGTGCCGATGGAGATGCTCAAAAATCAAGCTAAATTTCACATGTTGCACGTACCCTACACAGGCGCAGGGCCTGCAGTGGTGGCGCTACTTGGTGGACAAATTGATGCGCTCTCAACAGGACCCGCATCGGTGGTGCAGCAAATCAAAGCGGGCAAGCTCAAAGCACTGGCGCATTGGGGCGAAGGACGCTTAGCTGCGCTACCCGATGTGCCAAGCCTCAAAGAGCTCGGGCAACCTGTAGAGTTTGCGCAGTGGGCTGGATTGTTTGTACCAGCGAACACGCCACCAGCAGTGATAGCCAAACTGCGCGAGGCCGCAAAAATGGCCGCGAATGATCCGCGTGTGCGCCAAGTCATTAGCGGATCGGGTAGTCCGATTCAATATCTGGATGCTCCTGAGTTTCAAAAATACTGGGATACGGATGCGGCCAAGATGGCGCAAGTGGTCAAACTAATTGGAAGGGTGAATTGATGAACATGAACTTTGATCGCAAGCCAATTGGGGTCAGACCCCTTTGGACTGTTATTGGCAACTTGCTCTGCTTTGTTCTCTTTTGGGGTCAGACCCCAATTGTTTACGCTCAAAGTTCGCCCGCTATCTACCCAACCAAACCCGTCAAGCTGATCGTGCCATTTGCCACGGGTGGCCCTGCCGATATCTATGGCCGATTCATCGCGCAAAAGCTAACCGAGGCAACAGGGCAAGCGTTTGTGGTGGATAACAGGCCTGGCGCGGGCTCGGTGATTGGCACGGATGCGGTCGCGAAAGCTGCGCCTGATGGCTACACACTCTTGCTCATGTCGAACGCGCAAACGGTCAACGAATCTTTGATTCTCAATAAGCCCTACAACTTGCTGCGCGACTTCGTACCTGTTGCCCCCATCAATTCTTCCGATCTCGTCCTTGTTGCACACCCATCTTTGGCAGCAAGCAATATCAAAGAGCTCGTGGCGCTGGCTAAATCAAAACCTGGCAAGCTGAACTACGCTTCGTCCGGACCTGGTACGCCATATCACATGGCAGGCGAACTATTCAAAGCAATGAGTGGCACGTTCATCGTTCATGTGCCGTATCGCGGATCAAGCGGCGCACGAACCGACGTTATTGGCGGTCAAGTGGACATGATGTTTGATGCCGTTACTACGACGACCGAACAAATCAAAGCTGGCAAAGTCAAAGCGATTGCGACATCAGGCCGTACCCGCTCTGCTGTTTTGCCAGACGTGCCCACAGTCGCCGAATCTGGCGCCGCTGGGCTCGCAGGTTACGAGTCCACTATTTGGCTAGGCATCATGGCGCCAAAAGCTACACCGGCGGCTGTTGTCAGCAAATTAAATGCCGAGATCAGCAAAATCACGTCTAACCCAGAAGTCAAAGTGCAGTGGGGTAAGCAAGGCGCTGCGCCGCTTGTGATGAGTCCTGATGCGTTTGCCAAATACGCATCAGATGATGTCGCCAAATGGGCTCGCATCGTCAAAATCTCAGGCGCCAAAGCAGATAATTAACTAAATAGTTCATAAAATAAAGCCATGACTACTCCACATCTTCACATCATAAGCGCAGGCGCAGCCATGGGACTCACCCGTGAATTGCTGGGCGATCAAATCAGCATTAACGTAGGACTTAACTTTGGCGCCGTACGCACCATGTACGACCTCTACGTGTCGGGCGTGCCTTGCGATTTACTCTTACTAACTCGCGCTCAAATTGATGAGCTCGATGCGGCGGGTTGCCTCGTTTCGGACAGCATTCTGGATGTGGGGCACGTCAAGACAGGGGTTGCCGTCCGTGCTGACACTAAAGTTGACCCTGACATCCATGACGCTGCATCGCTCAAAACAATGTTTCTCAAGGCTTCTAGCATCTATTGCCCTGACATGAAGCAGTCAACGGCGGGGCTTCACGTCGCGGGCATGCTCAAGCAATTGGGTATTTGGGATGACGTTAAAAATCACATCTCCGAGCACCCTAACGGCGCGACTGCCATGCGCATGATGGAAACGAGCAATGACCCGGATTCGATTGGCTGCACCCAAGTCACGGAGATCATCTACACACCTAGTGTGCGCTTGGTGGGTCTGCTCCCCAAAGAGTTTGAACTCTCCACTGTGTACAGCATCGCTGTACCCAAACGCAGCACCGCTCCCGAAGCTGCCAAAGCCGCCATTGCTAAGCTGTGCAGCGACGCCAACCAGCGCGTACGCGCCGCCGCAGGGTTTGATGCGTCGTAACTCACATGCTGGTTAAGCATCTCGGACATTCTGGACTTGCCGACTACCAGACAACCGTAGAGGCGATGCAAGCGTTCACGGCAACGCGAACCCAAGACACGCCAGACGAGCTATGGCTTTGCGAGCATCCGCCCACTTTTACGCAAGGCTTGGCGGGCAAAGCAGAGCATGTGCACTTAGCAGGAGACATCCCCGTCGTGCAAACCAATCGCGGCGGTCAAGTCACCTACCACGGCCCCGGGCAAATCGTGGCTTATCCGCTCATCGATCTCAAACGCGCGGGTTACTTCGTTAAAGAGTACGTCTATAAATTAGAAGAAGCCGTCATCCGAACGCTACTGCATTTCGGCATCACGGGCCACCGCGTACGCACGGCACCTGGCATCTACGTCAGGCTAGATAGCCCACAAAGCCATGCTCCGCTTGCCTTGGCGACTATCCACGACTCAGCCGAGGCTGTTTTTGCACGTGAACGCTTGGGCAAAGTCGCCGCACTGGGCATCAAAGTCAGCCGTCATTTCACCTATCACGGCGTGGCGCTGAATGTGGCGATGGATGTGGAACCGTTTAGTCGCATCAATCCTTGCGGATACTCAGGCTTGCAAACCGTGGATATGGCCAGTCTTGGCGTGCAAGCAAGTACGCTTGAAGTCAGTCAGATCTTTGCCAAGCAACTACAGACATGGCTTGCCAAGTAGCCCTACACTTGGGCATGACTACATTAACAACACCGCTCATCCACTGGCAAGAAAAAGATAAAGATTGCTCCGCCATTTGGCGCTCAGAGCGCGGCGCCTCACCTCCAAAACGCGTCGTGATTGCCGACGACACCTTATCGGCTGATTCCGCCTATCGCTTGGCTTGTGCAGGCACAGGCTTGCTTTGGCGGGGCGATTTTCAAAACGCAAAGCTCTTGCTGGCGGCAATGGCGCGGCGCATCGATAAAACGCCTGATCGTAAAAAACGCAAAGCGCCACCAGTGGAAATCGCAGATGCCAACGCGGCTGCGGCACAAGGTTTTCATCTGCACCGCCAAGCGCAAGCGCAGCGGGCACGAGTTTTGAGCTGCGTGCTCATTCCATTTGATGCTGACTATGGCATTCCACTTCGCCGTGCGCCAGACGCAAAATTGGCCTGCGCCGAAGCGTGGGGCGAACCCGATGCATCGGGTACGCTAAACGCAGCAGCGCTCAACTCCGTCGCCACACTGCGCGAACTCATGGGCATTACCTCTGCGCACGAGTGGCGCAAAAAAGGCATTGAGATTGGGGCACTAGGCAAAGTGGGTAGCACCGCCAACAACCGCATCCATCCACACTACGGCGTGTTTTCGCCCGTGCGCGGCGAGTACATCACCTTGGTGAATCGCGCCGAGTTTCCACCTGCATTTTTTGAACGCGTCAAGTTTGTAGCGTTTGATATCGGCACGGGAACAGGCGTGCTCTC
>CANBRV010000140.1 GCA_947372005.1 Comamonadaceae bacterium
AAGGGTCAGGTGTTGGTCAGGTACAAACAGATACAAATGCGTCCTATGAGGATACTCCACAAAAACTATCGCTACTCTCTTGCGTGTATCGCACTGGCTATCAGCAACGCCTTTGCACAAACACCCAAAGAAATCACGCTACCAGAAACGCTGGCCGCAGCGGTGCAAAACATTGATGCACAAATTGCCAAACAGTTGTTAGCGGCAGCACGTGCAGACGTCACAGCAGCAAATCGCGCACCACTACCAACACTGTCAACTGGCATTTCTCAAATCGATTTGCAAAACGGCGTGGGCGCAGGCTCTTGGCTAAACAACAAGCGTGTAGATAAAAACATTGGCTTTGATTGGACACTAGAGCGTGGCAGCAAACGCGCACTGCGTACCGAGGCGGCCACACAAGCCGCAAATGCCTCCACACAAGACCTGCGTGAAGCGCTCACGCAGCAAAAGCTTCTAGCCAGTAGCGCCTTCTTTGATCTGCTTGCCGCGCAAGAGCGTATAAAACAAGTGGGGGCAATTGCTGCCAGCGCACAGCAATTAGCAAGCGCTGCCGCCAAACGCCTTGCCGCTGGCGACCTTTCTGCACAAGACGCAGCGCGTAGCAATATCGAAGCCGAACGCGCCAAAAATGACGTCACCCTAGCCGAGCAAGATCGTGCTAGAGCCGAACTTACGCTCAATCTGGTTTTAGACATCGGGCAACAAAAGTTAATCGCCAATGCCCCAAAAGCCTTATCTGATAAGGCTTACAACAATGGCAATAGCACACCACCCACTGAGCAGCGTGCCGATGTACAAGCGGCCATCGCAAGAGTTGAGTCATCTAAAGCCGCATTAAACAACGCCCTTGCCCTAAAGAAAAACGACATCACACTGGGTACCGCTATCGATCACTTTCCAGGCACCTCTACACGCCTGCTGACTTTTCGCATGCAGGTGCCGCTACAACTAAGCGCATTAGGTGGTTACAGTTTTGATGGCGAAATTGCACGCGCGGAAGCACAGCTTGCTATTGCAGAAGCTGCGCTAGAACGCATACGTCATGCGGCTTACAACGATGCCCAGCGCCTGGCGCAAGAGCTACAAAGCAGCCAAACCAGGGCTGCCAGCTATAACGACGGCATTGCCCCACAGGCCAAGCGCGTCGCTGACCAAGCAGAGCTTGCCTATAACAAAGGCGCGCTCTCTCTCACAGATTTATTAGAGGCTCGCCGTACATGGCGCGCCACCACGCTTGAAGCCATTAGCGCTCAAACTGATTTTGAAAAAGCACTGACCGCTTGGAATATTCGCACGGAATCATTGAAATGAAAAAATTAACACTCATTGCCCTACAAGCCTTATTCCTTGCTGCCTGCCACGAAGCACCCGCGCCCAAACAAGAAGCACCTGCACCTATTGTGCAAGGCCAGCAAATTCGCTTTTCTCCTAACCACCCACAACTAACGCTACTAAGCATTACGGCGGCTACCGCCACAAAATCGATTACGGTTGAGTTGCCTGCCAAGCTAGTTTGGAACGAAGACCATACCCAGCGCATTTATGCCAGCTTTGCGGGTCGCGTAGCCGCCATTCGTGCCGACGTAGGACAAAGCGTCACTGTAGGGCAACCCTTGGCTAGCTTGGCGTCGCCCGAGTTTGGTATGGCACAAGCCGATACAGCAAAAGCACAAGCCGATCTACGCGTCACGCAAAAAGCATTAGCACGTCAAAAAGAGTTGTTTGATGCTGGCATCGTCGCCCGCAAAGAGCTAGACGCCACTGAAGCCGATGCCGCCAGAGCCACGGCAGAATCTGCCCGCGCAGAAGCACGTACCCGCCTATATGGCGGCGCCACGACAGGCGGCGTTAACCAGCAGCTCACCTTGTCTAGCACCATCAATGGGGTCGTCGTCGAACGTAACCTAAACCCAGGTCAAGAACTACGCCCCGATCAATCTGGCGTTGGCGTCCCTCCTTTGTTTACCGTCTCAGACCCCAGCAGCCTCTGGGTACAAATTGATGCGCGCGAGTCGGATATTGGTAGTCTCAAGCCTGGCAGTGCATTTGAAATTGTTGTCCCCAGCCTAGGGGGGCAATCCTTCCAAGCCGTTGTTAAAACGGCGGGTGACTATATTGATCCCGCAACGCGCACCATCAAAGTCCGCGGCTTAATTGCCAACCCACAGCGCCTGCTAAAAGCAGAGATGCTGGTTACAGCGCGAATCACACGGCAAATGCCTGAGGACAGCGTGCTGATTCCGGCGGCGGCGGCTTTACTTTATGGCGCAAAGCATCAGGTATTTATACAAAGCGCTGCAGGTACGTTTGAGCCGCGCGAGGTAGATCTTGCCTATGAGGGGCCTAAGGACGTCGTCGTCTCTAAAGGCCTAAAAGCCGGCGACATGATTGTGAGCGACAACACCTTACTCTTAGCGCGTCTATGGAGACTATCGCAAGACAATGCCTCGGTAGCGCCCAGCCCACAAGCCTCTGCAAGCAAGGCATCTGCGCAGGGCGATAAAAAATGAAGCGCCTGATTTACTTTGCCCTGCACCAGCCGCTCTTTATCGTGCTGGGTATTTTGGTTTTTATCATGGCGGGGTTGTTTGCTTTTAAAAATCTATCTGTCGAAGCGTTCCCCGATGTCACCGACACACAAGTCACCGTCATTGCGCTCTACCCTGGTCGCGCTGCGGAAGAGGTTGAAAAACAAGTCACGCTACCGCTAGAAGTTGCGCTCTCGGGTCTACCTAACTCCATTCGGGTGTTTTCGCACACTCAGTTTGGCCTTTCATTCACTGTTGTCACTTACAACGACAGCGTCAACGTCAATCTCGCACGCCAAGAGGTCAACGAGCGGCTACGCAGTGTTGATCTGCCTCCAGGCGCCGAGGTCAATGTTGCGCCCAATGCCACCCCAATTGGCGAGATTATTCGCTACCGCATCAAAGGCGACGGCTTATCCAGCACGGATCTGCGTACGTTAGAGGATTGGGTTATCGAGCGCGGTATTCGCCAAGTACCGGGCGTTGCAGACGTGGTGGCTATGGGCGGCTTTATTAAGCAGTACGAAGTGCAGCCCGATTTAGACAAATTACGCGCCTATAAACTTACCTTCCAAAATCTATTAGATGCGCTGGGACGTGGCAACTCAAACGTCGGTGGAAGCTATGTCGCACAGGGTGTGCAGCAGTATGCGATTCGAGGTATTGGTCTGTTGCAATCACAAGACGACATTGGTCGCATTGTGGTTGCCGCACGAGGCGGCACACCCATTTTGATTCGTGATTTAGCGCAGGTCAAAATAGGTGCGGTTCCGCGCTTAGGCGTTGTTGGTCAAGATGATGATGATGACATCGTGCAAGGCATTGTCATCATGCGCAAAGGTGAAAACGCCAGCGTGGTGTTGAAAGCAGTTAAAGAAAAAATTGCCTACCTTAATGAAAAGGCACTCCCCAAAGGGGTGAGCATTGAACCGTTTTATGACCGCACATGGTTGATGTCTAAAACCCTTGGGACTGTATTTAAAAACCTCATCGAAGGTGCGCTGCTCGTATCACTAATCCTCTACGTCTTTTTATCCAACCTACGCGCCTCTCTTGCTGTGGTGGTAGTCATTCCACTTTCGCTCTTGGCGACCTTCCTTGGCCTCAAAATCATGGGGGTGCCTGCTAACTTGCTCAGTCTTGGCGCTATGGACTTTGGCATTATTGTGGACGGGGCTGTCATTGTGGTGGAAAACATCATGCATCGACTGGCCGAGCGTCGCGATGGATTGGACGATGTCACGCGTCGCAACGAAGTGATTAATGCGACTGTCGAGGTAGGACGCCCCACCCTCTTCTCCATGCTCATCATTATTGCTGCGCATGTTCCTATTTTTGCGTTGCAACGGCATGAAGGACGCATCTTCCAGCCAATGGCGCTCTCGGTGGTTGCCGCTTTAATTGGCTCACTTATTTTTTCACTCACGCTTGTCCCGCTGCTTGCCTATTGGATGTTGAAAAAGAATTTGCCCCACGGTGACAACCGCTTAGTTGCGTGGTGTAAGCGGGTCTATACACCTGCACTTGATTGGGCGCTTTCTAATACACGAAAGATTGTTTTGGTTTGTGTTGCAGGCTTTGTGGGCGCGCTAGGCTTAGCTTCGCAGCTGGGATCTGAGTTTTTGCCCGAGCTAGACGAGGGCACGACATGGGTCAACATCCGCATTCCAACCAGCATGTCAAACGAAGAGGCGACTAAAACGTTGCACACAGTACGCAAAGCCTTGCTGACCGTGCCAGAAGTCAACACCACCGTCTCTAAAGCTGGTCAGCCAGAAGATGGCACCGATCCTAAAACCATCAGCATGGTCGAGGTATTTGTTGACATCAAACAACCCGAACATTGGCGCAAAGGCATGACTAAAGCCAAGATCATTGATGAAATGGATCGTGTTGTGTCGGCCATACCAAGTATGGAACCCACCTTTTCACAACCGATTAGGGATAACGTGCTTGAGTCCATTTCCCAAATAAAGGGGCAAATTGTGATTAAGGTGGTGGGGGATGATTTGGGACAAATGCGCACCATTGCAGAAGCTATTACGCGCGAAGTTCGCCAAGTCCAAGGTGTAGAGCAGGCCGAAATTGATCGTGAAGGCCAAGTCCCTCAAATCTTGATTGACATTGACCGTGATCGTGCTGCTCGCTTAGGTCTGAATGTGCAAGACGTACAAGATGTAATCGAGGCCGCCCTTGCTGGCAAAGCAGCCACTCAGCTGTGGGAGGGTGAACGCAAATTTGCCGTATCTGTTCGCCTACCAGCAGACAGACGAGAGATTGGTCGCTTATCAAGCATCCCGATTCCTACGCCAGACGGGGGTTATGCCGCGCTTGGCAGTGTGACCAATATCCGCGAAACTAGTGGCGCTATGAATATCTCGCGCGAAGCTGGTAGACGCACCATGGCCATTGGTATCTTCATCAAAGGACGCGACATGGGCTCTGTAGTGGCAGACATGAAAGAGCGTGTCGAAAAGAACGTGAAAGTTCCAAACGGATTTACGGTTGGGTGGTCGGGCGAGTTTGAAAACCAAGAGCGCGCCATGCAGCGCCTCACAATGGTGGTGCCTATTTCTCTGCTACTAATTTTTGTGCTGCTCTTTGATGCTTTTAGCTCTCTCAAAATGGCCGCACTGATTTTGGTTAACGTACCGCTTGCTTTAATTGGCGGCTTTATTGCGTTGTTTATATTCTCCATCCCGCTCTCTGTATCAGCAGCAATTGGTTTTATTGCCCTATCAGGACAGGCAGTACTTAATGGGGTTGTGATGCTAACAGTCTTCCAACAACTCAGAGAAAAGGGTTTAAGCGTTGTAGAGGCCGTTAAAGAAGGTTCCATGCAGCGTCTGCGCACAGTCCTCATGACGGCGCTTCTAGCGGCACTAGGACTGCTCCCAATGGCTATTTCAACCGACATTGGTGCCGAGACGCAAAGACCACTAGCCGTCGTCGTGATTGGTGGGCTGTTTACAGCCACCCTCCTTACCTTGCTTGTTCTACCGGTGCTTTATGTGGCTTGGTTTGGAAAAGAAGAGCGCGGTATTGCACGCGCTTAAGCCAAGCGCGGCTTAAGTATCAATATTAGCCGCACGCAGCGCATTGGTTTCAATGAAATCTCTGCGTGGCTCTACCTCATCACCCATAAGCATGGTAAATACGCGATCGGCTTCAATGCCATCTTCGATCTTGACTTGAAGCAAACGTCGCACAGTCGGATCCATTGTGGTTTCCCATAATTGCTCTGGGTTCATCTCGCCCAAGCCTTTGTAGCGTTGACGACCAACCGCGCTATCGGCTTGTTGCAATAACCAAACCATAGCGTCGCGGAAATCAGTTACTTTTTGTTCTTTTTGACGCTCACCCTCACCGCGATAAATCACACCACCCTCACCAATGAGTCCGTTAAATGTTTCCGCGGCACGGCGCAATGCTGCATAGTCGTT
>CANBRV010000141.1 GCA_947372005.1 Comamonadaceae bacterium
TCGCCAGGTTGCGCATTAAAAAGAACTTGCTGGAGGCCACAACCCGTAAGGCGTGCAGCAATGTCTTGCTTGTTGTAGGCGTAGGGAAATAAAAATTCCACGCCTTTGAAGCCGTCTTTGGCGGCCGCTTCAAAACGGTCTAAAAAATCAAACTCAGGGTAGAGCATGGAGAGGTTAGCGGCAAACTTTGGCATGTGTTTCCTTGTATGTTTTATTGTGTTTCTTACCAACTGGCATTAAAAGTTTTACGGAGATCAGCAATATCCTCATCTGATAACGATGATGGTTTTGGTGATGTCATTTGATACAACTTGGCGGTCTCCTCTAACTCTTCCAACACCGCCATCGCCTGCGCCAACGAGTCGTGCCAAACGTTTGGCCCCAGCTTTGACAGCATCACCGCACGCACGGCAATGCCGCGTTTGGCATAGTGCGCCAGCATGGCGGCAACGCGCACGGCAACGGCAGGGTCGCCTGGCCTGTGATACGGCACCAGCGGCACGTGCCCCACCTTCATCACGAAATACGGTGTGATGGGCGGCAAGAGCTCGGGCAGTGGGCTGGCATTGGAACTCTTAGGCGGCGCAGCCAGTGTGAGCGCCACGCAGGCCGTGCTGTGCGTGTGAATCACCGCGCGGGTTTGTGGGGCATAGGGCTGGGAGGCCTTATAGATAGCGGCATGCAGGGCGATGGTCTTGCTGGCTTTATCGCCGCTAACTTGCTGCAAGTTGCCATCCAACTTGGCAATACGTGCGGGATCTAAAAATCCCAAGCACGCGTCGGTAGGTGTGATGAGAAAGCCATCGTCCAAACGCACGCTGATGTTGCCTGCAGAGGCGTGGACGTAACCGCGATCAAATAGACTTTTGCCCACGCGGCAAATCTCGTCTCGTAGTTGTGACTCGTTCATTATTTTGATTCTGGCTTTGCCGGCAACGTAATGCCCGGGAAAATCTTAATCACGGCGCTATCGTCTTCGCGTGCAAAGCCTGCCGTGCTGGCCTGCATAAACATCTGATGCGCGGTGCTGGAGAGCGGTAGCGGGAACTTGCTGGCGCGTGCCATATCTAGCACGATGCCCAAATCTTTGACAAAAATATCGACGGCAGACAGCGGCGTGTAATCGGCCGCCAGCACATGCGCCATGCGATTTTCAAACATCCAGCTATTGCCCGCGCTGTTGGTAATCACCTCAAAGAGCGCAGACGCATCCACGCCTTCGCGCAGACCCAGTGCCATAGCTTCGGCAGCGGCAGCAATGTGAACGCCTGCGAGCAGTTGATTGATGATCTTGACCTTGCTGCCCGCACCAGCGGTATCCCCCAACTTGTAGACCTTGGCCGCCATTGCGTTTAAAAACGGCTCAGCAATCGCATAGGCTTCTGGCTTGCCTGCCGTCATCATGGTCATTTGCGCGCTAGCGGCTTTGGCGGCGCCGCCCGAAATTGGCGCGTCAATGTAGTGAATACCCATGGCGTTTAGCTTGCCCTCCAGCGCCACCGACCAATTGGGATCAACCGTAGAGCACATCACAAAGACGCTGCCGCGTTTCATGGTGGCCGCGACGCCATCCGCGCCAAACAAAACGGATTCTGTTTGCGCTGCATTCACAACCACGGAGACGATAACGTCGGCTTTGCTTCCAAGCTCAGCCAGCGTGCCGCAAGCAACACCGCCATCCTTAGCAAAGTTTTCAGCGACATCACGCCTCACATCAAACACAAACGGCACATGCCCCGCACGCCGCACGGACTGCGCCATGCCAGAGCCCATGGCTCCTAAACCAATCACAGCAATACTTGTAGCCATCTTTGTCTCAATCTTAAAAAAATGAATAGGTGGTGATTGTCTTAGAGTGATGGATTAATCAGATATTTCGTACCCGTCGTACGTGCGCCATACGCGGCAATCGCGTCCAAGGACAGCGTATCCACTAGAGAAATTTCTTTCGCGTAATGGCTGGCAAACGTAGTCTTCAGTTCAGCCGCCACACGTGCTTTTAACTCCACCAGTTTCGCACTCCCAAGCTTTTGCAAATACGGAAACACCAACCAGCCGCCCACGCCCCACGCCATGCCAAAGCTGCGGTTAAAGGTGGTCGGGCTGGTATCTAAGCCGCCATATAAATAGACCTGCTTATGCGTCACCGAGCCATAGCGGCTGTACTCTTTCGCGGTTTTGTTTAAGGCCGCTTCCATGCAAGTCAATATCTGCCCCGCCAGCTTGCCGCCGCCTGTGGCATCAAACGCGAGCGTTGCGCCTGTCGTTACCAGCGCAGCGGTGAGGTCATCCATAAACGAAGCTTGCGAGCTATCCACGATGTAGGTTGCGCCTAGGTTTTTAAGGATCAAAGCCTGCTCAGGCGAACGCACAATGTTGACGAGATCAATGCCGTCTTTGATACAAATTTTGTTCAGCATTTGTCCCAAGTTCGATGCTGCTGCCGTGTGCACGATGGCCTTGTGACCCTCGTGGCGCATGGTCTCCACAAAGGCCAGCGCGGTAAGTGGATTGACATAGCAGGATGCGCCGTCTGCGGCTGTGGCATCCGCAGGTAACACGAGGCAGGAATCGGCTTTGACTGAGCGGTACTGCGCATACATGGCACCCGCCAGGATGGACACGGTTTTGCCAAGCAGCGCCTGCGCGGCAGGAGATGATCCTGCGGCCACAACCACGCCTGCGCCTTCGTTGCCCACGGGCATGGATTGGTTTAACCGCGCAGCCATGCTCTTCATATACGCGTCAGGAATCTTCATCGTCATCACACTTTTCGCTCCCGAGCCTTGCAAACTCGCTGTGCTCACATCGGCTGCGCCAAACAAAAGACCAATGTCGGAAGGATTCAGCGGTGTGGCCTCTACACGCACGACGACTTCGTCAGCAGCGGGTGCGGGCGTTACAACGCTGACGAGTGAGAGTTCTAATTCGCCACTTGGTTTGACAAGTGAGCGAAGTTGTAGCCCCGTGAAAGAAGTGCTCATAATCAATTCCTTAAACATTTTTAGAAAGTCTCATTATGTCTAGCAACTTCACGCAAAACCTCTTCTCGTTAAACGGACGCGTCGCTTTGGTTACGGGTGGCTACCGAGGCATTGGCCGCATGATTGCGACAGGATTTTTGCAGCAAGGCGCAACGGTGTACATCTGCGGCAGAAAAGCGCTGGAATGCGATGCCGCCGCCAAAGAGATGTCCGAGTTTGGTCAATGCATCTCCATCCCCGCCGATCTCTCACGTCCTGAAGGTGTGGCGGCACTAGTCGCCAGCTTCAAAGCACGCGAATCCAAACTCGATATCTTGGTCAACAACGCAGGTGCAGCATGGGCTGAGCCGTTTGCTGAATTCCCAGAAAAAGGCTGGGACAAAGTGGTCGATCTGAACATGAAAACGCCGTTCTTCCTCACACAAGCACTATATGCAGAATTGCAAGAAGGTGCTCGCCAAGCCACAGCCACGTCCTCGGAGAATGTGGGCTCCCAGTGTGCCAAAGTGATCAATATCGCCAGCATTGATGGTGTATCGGTTAATCCGATGGAGACCTACTCCTACGCCGCCAGCAAGGCAGGACTCATCCACTTGACCAAGCGCATGGCTTTGAAGCTAGCACCAGAAGGCATTGCCGTATCCGCCATTGCCCCAGGCGCGTTTGCGTCCGACATGAACACCGTCGCCAGAGACCAAGCCGAGGAAACCGCCAAACGAATCCCTTCTCGCCGCATTGGCACAGCCGAAGACATGGCAGGCGCTGCGATTTTCTTAGCCTCGCGGGCTGGTGACTACGTCGTGGGATCGACGCTGATTGTGGATGGCGGGGTGACGTATGCGCGGGGGTGAGCCAGTAGGCGAGAGGCGCGTGGGATAAACGAGAATACACGCCACTATGCCCGTTAAAGAAGCCACTGCTCGCATCAAAATCAATAAGCTATTAGAGGCGGTTGGTTGGCGGTTTTTTGATACTGAAGCTGGAGCAGCCAACATCCAGCTAGAGCCGCAAGTCAAACTCAAGACGCAAGATCTGGATGCACTCGGACAAGATTTTGAGAAATCGTCCCGTGGGTTTATTGACTTTTTATTGCTGAACGAAAAGGGCTTTCCCTTTATCGTTTTAGAAGCCAAAGCCGAAGATAAAAATCCGCTGGTGGGCAAAGAGCAAGCCCGCAAATATGCCAAATCACAAAACTGCCGCTTCATTATTTTGTCGAATGGCAACCTGCATTATTTTTGGGACTTAGAGCGCGGCGATCCTTACATCGTTACTGCCTTCCCAAGCCCCACATCGGTAGCGGGTTATCAAAAAACAAAACCAGATACCAGCCACCTTGTCTCCGAAGTGGTTGACAGCGATTACGTTGCCCTCACGCAAATGCCACATTACACGGCGCAAGCGGCTTGGAAAAATGTGGCCGAGCGCCCAAAATTTGAAATTGAGAACAAGCTGCGTTTTTTGCGTCCATATCAATTGAAAGCGATCACGGCACTGCAAGCGGCTGTGCAAAGCGGCAAAGATCGCTATCTGTTTGAAATGGCCACGGGCACAGGAAAAACGCTCACCGCAGCCGCCATCATCAAACTCTTTTTGCGCACGGGTAATGCGCAGCGCGTACTGTTTTTGGTGGACAGACTAGAGCTAGAAGACCAAGCGCAAAAAGCATTTGTTAGCACGCTCAAAAACAGTTTCAAAAGCGTCATCTACAAAGAGAGTCGCGACGACTGGCGGCACGCAGAAATTGTGGTCACCACCGTTCAGTCTTTGCTATTCAACAACAAATACCAAAAGCTGTTTTCGCCTACCGATTTTGATTTGGTCATCTCCGACGAGGCGCACCGCTCCATTGGTGGCAATGCCCGCGCGGTGTTCAATTATTTTGTGGGATTCAAGCTGGGGCTGACTGCCACGCCGCGTGACTACTTAAAAAATCTAAAAGAAAACGACCCGCGCGAGATGGAGCGCCGCCTGCTGCTGGACACGTACCGCACGTTTGGTTGCGAAGACGGACAGCCCACCTTCCGCTACTCACTGCTAGATGGTGTCAAAGACGGCTACCTCATCAATCCCACCGTGGTCGATGCGCGTAGCTCTGTCACCACGCAATTACTGTCAGAGCAAAGACTTACGGTTGAAATCAAAGATGACGAAGGTCATGTTCAAACTGACTCCTTCGGGCAACGCGACTTTGAGAAACGCTTCTTCTCTGAAACCACCAATCAGTTGCTGTGCAAGACCTTTTTAGAAAACGCCTTGCGTGACCCTGTGAGTGGTGAGATTGGCAAGTCCATCGTTTTTGCCGTCAGCCAAAACCATGCCGCCAAGCTCACGCAAATTTTGAACGAAATGGCGGCTCGGATGTTCCCCGCCAAATATCAATCGGACTTTGCGGTTCAGGTCACGTCGCTCATTCCAGACGCACAGCAGTTCACTATTAACTTCACCAATAACAACTTGCTGGGTTCGGCCAATTTCAATGCGCTGTACAAAACCAGCAAAGCCCGCGTCTGCGTGACGGTAGGAATGATGACCACGGGTTACGACTGCCCCGATCTGCTCAACCTCGGGCTCTTCCGCCCCATCTTTTCGCCTACCGACTTCATTCAAATCAAAGGGCGCGGCACGCGCAAACACAACTTCTTAGAAGAGCTTTTTGACAACGATTTGAAGGCGACGATTGCAGCGGCGCAAAAAACCTCATACAAATTATTTGACTTCTTTGCCAACTGTGAATATTTTGAGCAAGAGTTCAAATACGACGAAGTGCTCAAGCTGCCAAAACCCAAGGGACAAGGCACAGGAATAGGCGGAGGCGACGGGCCAGAACCACCAGCACCCCAAATCTACGAAAACCAAACCCCTGACTACCTCCATCAAATCAACGAGGAAGTCATCGGCTATCAGGGCATGAAGATTGACCGCATGTTCTATGCCAAATT
>CANBRV010000142.1 GCA_947372005.1 Comamonadaceae bacterium
GAAAACGTGGACGAAGACATCTGCGCGATGGGTTCGGGCGCATTTAAGGTCGAAGTTGATTTGATGCAGCCGATTGATCCAAATGGTAAGCCCGCCGTTCACACCACGCCGCTCAATCATGTGGGATTGTGGATTGACAACTTGCCAAAAGCCGTGGAGTGGTTGACTGCCAAAGGCGTTCGTTTCGCGCCAGGCGGCATTCGCAAAGGCGCGGCGGGACATGACATCACGTTTTTACATCCCAAATCGAATGACGAATTTCCGATTGCAGGTGAAGGCGTCTTGATTGAGCTGGTGCAAGCGCCCCTCGAGGTTATTGCCGCACTCGGATAACGAGTAATGCTAAGGCTTCGCGCAAGGCGAGGCGCGACCACATCAAGCCGTCGGCACTAGGCAGCCAATCTAAGGGGGTAATTGTCGTTGTAGCGATCAAATTTACGGCTGCTGGTAAAACGTAAAAGCCTTGTTTTTCAAAAAGTAGCTGGGCTCTTGTCATATGCCATTCATCCGTTACTAATGCAATGCGCTGGAAGCCTTGCGGCTTTAGTAATTTGGCCATTTCTTCTGCATTTTCCGCCGTATCGGATGATTGTCCGTCAAGCCACTTGGCAGCCGGCAAACCCAACGACTGCAAATAATTTTGTGCGCCTTGGGCCTCTGTTTGCATGGTTTGTCCGTGTATGCTCCAACTGATCCCTCCGCTGAAAGCAAGGGGCAGCTTAGCTTGACGCGCCAAAATACTCCCATATCGAAGACGAGTTGCTGAGTTGGGGCCCAATTGCGCTGTGTATTGGTATTCGGCAGCATCGAGTTGCAGGCCGCCGCCAAGGACAATCACAGCCTGGATGTTGTGCCGCTGAAGTTCTGCTGCATTGGTTGCTGCGTAACTGGTCAGCACTTGTCTGTACATTAAATTAGCCATAGCTAGCGAACTCAATAGCCACAGCAAAACAAAGCCTACAGCAATTAGTATTTTTTCGACGACATAGTTTTTTTTGCTACGCTTTTTAAATACGAGAAACAAGAATCCAATAAATATGAGTAGCAACGGCCCTAAAGGCGGTAGCACCAAGCTGCTGAGAAAAGGCTTTAGCACAGCTAAATTCATGACGTGGTTTCGATTAAAAACGCGCCAATGACATGCCGACCTTCGCCTGCCAAGATGTTATAGGTACGGCATGCCGCAGGTGTATCCATAGTTTCTACGCCAATACGAGCCTGCATCAGCATGGCGATTAGGCGAGGATGTGGGAATTTAATTTTTGCACCACTACCAAAAATAATGAGCTCTGGTTTGGTTTCGCCAAGTATCGCAAAGTGTTGGGGCGTAAGCTCTTCAAAGCACGTCACATGCCAATCGAATCGCTCGCCGTGCGAACCTAAAACAAGGCTTTTTGCGATGCATTCATGACCAATATGTATGCCCGTTTCGTCATAAGCGGTAATTAAGGCGGCATTGGATTTTTCGGGCTGAAATTTCATGCAGTGATTATGGGACAATTACTCTATGAAAATCATTAAAAAATCGGCCAAACTTCAAAACGTCTGTTACGACATTCGCGGCCCCGTCATGGACGCGGCCAAAAAGATGGAGGACGAAGGTCACGCGATCATCAAACTGAACATCGGCAACGTAGGTGCTTTTGGCTTTGACGCGCCAGAAGAAGTGCGCCAAGACATGATCCGCAATCTGCCAAGCGCCGCGGCGTATTCGGACAGCAAAGGCATTTTTAGCGCACGCAAAGCGGTGATGCAGTACTCGCAAGAGCGAAATGTCAAAGGAGTGGGTTTAGAGGACATTTACATTGGCAATGGCGCGTCCGAGCTGATCGTGATGGCGGTGAACGCACTCATGAACGACGGCGACGAAATGCTGGTTCCCGCACCTGACTATCCACTGTGGACAGCGGCGGTGAGCTTGTCGGGCGGCAACCCTGTGCACTATGTCTGTGACGAAGCCAATGGGTGGATGCCAAATCTTGCCGATATCCGCGCCAAGATCACGCCTCGCACCAAGGGAATTGTCGTCATCAACCCCAACAACCCGACGGGCGCACTGTATTCGGACGAAATGCTAGTGTCACTCATTCAAATTGCGCGTGAGCACGGGCTCATCATTTTTGCGGACGAGGTGTACGACAAGGTGCTGTACGACGATGCCGTGCACACTGCCATTGGTTCGCTATCAAGCGATGTACTGACGCTCACGTTTAACTCCATGAGCAAGAGCTACCGTGCCTGTGGTTACCGCGCGGGC
Organism: Comamonadaceae bacterium; assembly: GCA_947372005.1. Lineage (GTDB taxonomy): Bacteria > Pseudomonadota > Gammaproteobacteria > Burkholderiales > Burkholderiaceae_C > JASGCK01. The sequence continues at coordinate 2,258 of CANBRV010000142.1, forward strand.
TGGTTGGTGGTGTCGGGCGACAAGCGCGGTGCGAAGGACTACATCGAGGGGCTCAACATGCTGACTTCGATGCGGCTGTGCGCCAACGTGCCAGGCCAAATGGGCATTCAAACGGCGCTAGGTGGCTATCAAAGCATCAAAGATTTGGTGAATGTTGGCGGGCGCCTCCGCCGTCAGCGGGATATCGCCTATGAACTCATCACTGCCATTCCTGGCGTGACGTGTAACAAGCCCAGTGCGGCGATGTACATGTTCCCCAAGCTCGACCCTGCGATGTATCCGATCGAAGACGATCAAGCGTTTATCCACGAGCTACTTCAAGAGACTAAAGTGCTGCTCGTGCAAGGCACAGGCTTTAACTGGATCGATAACAACCATTTCCGCATTGTGTTTTTGCCCTACGAAGACGACTTGCGCGAAGCGATTACGCGCATTGCCAAGTTTTTAGAGAGCTACCGCAAACGCCACGCCAAATAAAAATTAGAAAGAAAAGAAGAATGAAAGCATTGAAAGTTGGATTACTAGGTATCGGCACAGTCGGTAGTGGCGTATTTACGGTTTTGACGCGTAATCAAGAGGAAATTGTGCGCCGAACAGGACGTGGAATTGAGATCTGCATGGTTGCGGACCTCGATACGGCAAGGGCTACGGCTGTTGTTGGCAATGCGGCTCAGGTAGTCAATGACGCTCGTGCAGTTATCGCCAATCCTGAAATCGATGTGGTGATTGAGCTTATCGGCGGCTATGGCATTGCCAAGGCACTTGTGCTGGAAGCCATCGCCGCAGGCAAACACGTGGTCACAGCGAACAAGGCTTTGTTGGCAGTTCACGGCGACGAAATTTTTGCGGCTGCTGCGAAAGCGCGCAATGGCCAAGGTGTGATGGTGCTGTTTGAAGCGGCTGTTGCTGGCGGCATCCCCATCATCAAAACTCTGCGCGAAGGTTTGACGGCTAACCGCATTCAGTGGGTGGCAGGAATCATTAACGGCACGACCAACTTCATCCTTAGCGAGATGCGCGATAAGGGACTCGACTTTGCGACCGTGCTCAAAGAAGCGCAGCACCTCGGCTACGCCGAAGCCGACCCAACTTTCGACATTGAGGGCATAGACGCCGCACACAAAGCTACGCTCATGTCTGCGATGGCGTTTGGCATTCCTGTTCAATTTGACAAAGCCTATGTGGAAGGCATTACCAAGTTGGATGCCGAGGACATCAAGTACGCGGAGCAACTTGGTTATCGTATCAAGCTGTTGGGTATCTCCAAACGTGTGGATGCTGGCATCGAACTACGCGTTCACCCAACGCTCATCCCTACCAAGCGCTTAATCGCCAACGTAGAAGGCGCGATGAACGCCGTGATGGTGCAGGGCGATGCCGTCGGCACGACGCTGTACTACGGCAAGGGCGCAGGCTCGGAGCCCACAGCCAGCGCCGTTGTTGCAGACCTTGTGGATATTGCCCGAATGACGGGTCATGCCTCGCAAGCAACACCGGCATTGGCCTTCCAGCCATCCAGTGTTTCGGCTTTGCCAATTTTGCCAATCGAACTAGTCGTGACCAGTTTTTATCTGCGCATGCGCGTGGCGGACGAGGCGGGCGTACTGGCAAAAGTCACAGGCATTTTGGCCGAGCAGGGCATCAGCATTGACGCGGTGATTCAAAAAGAAGCCAAGGACGGAGAAAATCAAACTGATCTGATTATCTTGACTCACGACTGCCTAGAAGGCAAGGTGGGCATGGCTTTGCGACAAGTCGAAGCGCTTTCAAGCGTGATCGGTAGTGTTGTCAAAATCCGCAAAGAAGAATTGGCGTAAGTCGCTAACTCGTTTAACGATGAAGCCCACTTTTGTTCTCGTTCATGGCTCATGGCACGGTGCTTGGTGCTGGTCGCGCACATTGCCAATTCTTCGCGGCGCAGGCTACGACACCCACGCAGTCACCCTCACGGGCGTAGGCGAGCGGGCGCATTTGCTCTCAAACGACATCAATCTCACGACCCACATCAATGATGTGCTCGGATTGATTGAAGCGGAGGAGCTGACGAATATTGTGTTAGTTGGACACAGCTACGGAGGCCGCGTGATTACGGGCGTTGCGGACGCTTTGCTAAATGCAGGTAAGGTCAACTTGCAGCATCTGGTGTACTTGGATGCCGTCGTGCCAAAAAGCGGCGAGAGTTGGTCGAGCACACATGCGCCCGAGGTGATTGCTGCTCGTACCCAAGCGGCCAAAGACTTTGGTAAGTTGCACGGCGTGGATGCATTTCCGCCGCCCGATGCCAGTGTGTTTGGACTCACGGGCGATGGCGCGGCATGGGTTAATCGCCGTCAAACGCCGCAGCCGCTCGGCGTGTATTTGGATGGACAGTCCTTTGACGAGCCACGTCTAGCAAGGCTTCCCAGAACATTTATTAATTGCAATAGCCCCGCATTGGCAACGATTGAAGTCTCACGCGAACGCGTGCGAGCTGATAAGTCATGGCAATGGCGAGAGATTGCTTGTGGCCACGATGCGATGGTGAGCCATCCCCAAGAGTTATCAAAAATTTTGCTTGAATGCGTTTAAAAAAGAATGAAATATTTATCAACACGCGCGGATTCAAATTCAGCTGACCGCAAACAGTTTTGTGAAATCTTGCTAGAAGGCCTCGCACCCGATGGCGGTTTGTATTTGCCTGAACGCTACCCAAAGCTCTCTAGTAAGGACCTCGCAAACCTGCGCCGTATATGGAGCGAAAAGGGCTACGCTGATTTGGCGTTTGCGATTTTGTCGCTCTACATTGACGATATCCCAAGCGCTGACTTATTGGCACTTTGCCGCAAGACCTATACCGAACAGGTCTACGGCACCAAGGACATCGTGCCGCTCAAGCAATTGGAAGACGGCTTTTATTTAGAAGCTCTCTCCAATGGCCCGACGCTCGCCTTTAAAGACATGGCGATGCAGCTGCTTGGCAATCTGTTCGAATATGAGCTCGCGCGGCGTGGCGAGACGCTCAACATCTTTGGCGCCACCAGCGGCGACACGGGCTCTGCGGCTGAATACGCCATGCGCGGCAAGCGCGGCGTGCGCGTGTTTATGACGAGTCCCGCAGGGCGTATGAGTCCATTCCAGCAAGCGCAAATGTTTAGCTTGATGGATAAGAACATTCACAACATCGCGATTGAAGGTGTGTTTGACGATTGTCAAGATTTAGTCAAAGCCGTGAGCAATGACGCAGAATTCAAGGCGAAATACAAAATCGGCACGGTGAACTCGATCAACTGGGCGCGGCTCTTAGCGCAGGTAGTGTATTACTTTGCGGGATATTTCCAAGCGACCTCGAAAGATTCTGAGAAGGTCTCGTTCACAGTGCCATCGGGCAATTTCGGCAATGTGTGTGCAGGCCATGTGGCGCGGATGATGGGCTTGCCTATTCAGACGCTAGTGGTTGCGACTAACGAGAACGATGTGCTAGATGAGTTTTTCAAAACAGGCGTGTACCGTGTGCGCGGCACTTTGGATACACATGAGACATCCAGCCCGTCGATGGACATTAGCAAAGCCAGCAACTTTGAACGCTTTGTGTTTGATATGTTGAATCGCGACGGCGCACGCGTGAAATCACTATTTGGCGAGCAGCTCGGTCAATCGGGACAATTCGATCTCAG
>CANBRV010000143.1 GCA_947372005.1 Comamonadaceae bacterium
GGCTTTGGTCGCGAACCTTTGTACTTTGCGTTTGGCGTAGTCGCGGCCAGTAGTTTGGCGTATCGATTGGAAGGCGCACGCCTCGGTATGATTGCCCTCGTTCTTTGCTGTGCTTGGCTCGTTTTTTATCCAGCTAAAAATGGCTTTGATGTGGTGCTGTCGCCAACCTTGACGCTGAGCATTATTTTGTGGCTATGGCAGAAATTTAAAAAGAAACCATGAATATCAATACGCAACGAATGGTCGATCGCTACGCAGGGCAGATGCTCTGCGCCGCTTTGTCGCTTATCCATAGTTTTAAACCGCGTGAGGCAGGGCAAGCTAGTCAATTTAAACCCAAAGCCATTGCTATTTTGATGATTTCCGAAATGGGCTCTATGGTGCTCGCGCAGCCCATGGTGGCGTATTTGAAGGAGCGCTATCCAGATGCCGATTTGCATGTTGTGCAGTTAGGAAAAAATCAAGAGATTGTGCGGCTTCTCGGTTTTACGAAACCAGAGTTCATGCACGCGATTAACGACTCATCACTCTCTCAGTTGATCAGCAGTCTCTATCGTGTGATCCGTGATCTGCGCCATGCAGGCGTCGATGCGGTCATTGACTGCGAGCTCTTTGCGCGAATCAGTAGTGCCATTGCTTATCTGAGCGGCGCCAGTCGAATCGCGGGATTTACACCGCATACGCAAGAAGGCCTCTATCGCGGAAGCTTTATCAACTGCGCTTTGCCCTACAACCCTTATCGACGTATTGCCGATCAGTTCATCACGTTGGCAAGAGCGCTAGAGGCTGCGCCAGATGGTGTCTCTAAGGCAATGCCACGCAGCAAACTTAGTCAAGTTGGTTTTGCGAGCGACAGCCGTTTTGAGCGACTCAAGCCCTTAGATTTAAAAGAGGGCGAACTCGCAGCCGCTGTTGCTAAGTTGCAGGAAAATTTTCCACAAGCTAATCAAAAACCGCTCGTGCTCCTTTACCCGGGGGGCGGCATTTTGCCGATTCGCGCTTGGCCTGAACAGCATTTTGCCAATGTTGCTAAAGCCTTATTAGAAAAGGGCTGTGCTGTAGGGTTTATTGGCTTGCCTGTGGACAAGCCGCTGGCACAAAGTTTGGTTGGGCAGCTGGGGCACGAAGCAGCGCTTGACTTGACGGGCTACACCAAAAATATCCGCGAGCTTTTGGTGCTTTTTTTCCACGCCAAACTGCTCATTACTAATGACGGTGGACCAGGGCACTTTGCAGCGCTCACGCCGATTCACACTATCATGTTTTTTGGCCCCGAAACACCAGCTCTCTATGCGCCGCTTGCCTCTAGCCTTGGCGGCGAGGCGGCTCCACTTTTTGCAGGAACGCCTTGCTCACCTTGCTTGACGGCATACAACCATCGCACGAGCAGCTGCGATGGCGACAACGTGTGTTTAAAAGAAATTACGCCAGAGCAAGTGCTTGGGCATGCACATCGAATGTTGGGACTCCCTGCATGATGGCGCGACTTAAACGTTTGGCTTGGCGCTTTGCCCGTTTTGGCGTGGTGGGCGGCTCGGGTATTTTTGTGAACCAAGCGGTGCTCTATGCGGGCATGGAGTGGTTGTTTGTGAGCATCGCAAAAGAGGGCCGACTTAGTTATGCCTTACCGCTGGCGATTGCTGTTGCGACCACCTATAACTTTTTTTGGAATCGTCTGTGGACATGGCGCGAGCGCCGTGCTGTGGAGTCAATTGGTGTGCTGTCGCAATATGCCAAGTACGTGACCGCTACTTTAGTAGGCAGCACGCTGCAATATTTTCTAACACGCTATTTAGCTAGCGACAGTGGCTTTGCGCTGCATTACGGCATTGCGAATTTGATAGCAATTGGCATTGCAAGCTTGGTAAATTTTGTGATTAACGATCGCGTCACGTTTAGGAAAGTCAGCGAGTGAAAGCGGCGGCTGGTCTTGGCGCGGCACTCTTACTTGCGCTGACCTATTTGCTGAATCTTGGCAGCCCTTATGCGCCGACCAATGGCGACGAATTGGTCTATTTGCATATTGCACGCTTGACCAGCGAGAGCGGTCATTGGTTGCCGCTGGTCTCCGATTTGCAAACGCCCACGGGCGGCGAAATGCGCAACACCAAGCCGCCGTTTTTGTTTTGGCAAGCGATGGCGGCGGGGCAGTGGGGTTGGGATTTATTCACGCTTCGCTTGCCGTATGTTTTGGAGACGCTACTCACGGCAGGGCTCGTTGGCTGGCTAGCAAGTCAATTAATTAGGGTCAGACCCCAATTAAGTAATGGGTTACTTGCCGCCACGCTGTACCTTGGTTTTTTTGCGACTTATCGTTATGGGCGACCCGTGCTCAGCTCATCCATTGAGAGTCTCTTTTTATTTGGTATTTGCGTACTGGGCATTATCAAATTACCCTTGTGCAAGTCTTGCCCCAAAAGGCTTGCCGTAGTGTCGGGGCTTTTGATGATTCCTGCACTCTTAGCCAAATCCTTCGTGTTAGCCGCGCCTGTAGGTCTTTGGCTGTTGATGTCGCTTTGGATGTTGAATGACGCAAAACCCAGCTTGCAAAAATTTTGGCTAAGCGCGTGGCCTGCTGCCACTGCGGTTGCGATTGGCGTGGCGGGGTTTGCGCTGTGGTTTGCGATTGACCCTGATCCCTCTAGCGTGTGGCGCGAGTTCATTGTGGGAGAAAATTTTTCGACAAAATTCAGTAACAGTTCGGACAGCATCGCTGCGATTTGGCTGTCGCCGCTTTTGAATGCTGGATTGCTCGCTCCGCTTGTGCTTGGTTTAGTCGTCGCTGCCGTGCAAGCCTTTAGGCATAAAGCGCGCCAGACGTCTAGCGAAGAGAAATTGTTGTGGCTTTGGGTGCTGGCATGGCTTGTCGTGTTTAGCTTGCCAAGTCAGCGCTCCGCTCGCTATGTGATTCCCGTTATGCCAGCAATTGCTGCGCTGATTGCCCTGTACGCAGAGCGAATTCATCGGCTCTGGTGGATGCTCACCCTGGCTCTCGTTGCGCTTGCCACGGCGGCACTTAGTTGGATTGCTTGGTGCTTGGATGGCGTCTTTGCGGTAGGCGCGGGATACTCGACTTTCTACTTCGTGGCACTCGCAGTGCTACTCGTGGCTTGCGGCGTGGGCCTCGTCCAAGCCAAGTGGATGAATAACAAATTAAGGGCGTGCACGGCATCCAGCGCCGTCGCATGGCTAGCATTGCTGGGCGCACTGGCCACACCCTTTGATGCACCAAGCAACCAATACGGCGCGGCAATCAAAGCCCAGTTTGCAGGACAAAAAATTCTTGCTCCACAAAACTTTAATGCACAGTCTGAGCGTTTTGTATTTGTGTTGCCCGGTTCTAAACCCATGCCATACGATTCATCTATTGGGCTGCCTGCCAGTTTCAAGCAAGGTGAGCCATTAGCATCGCGCTTCGTACTACGCAGTCGGCATGCCGCGGGTGAGGTGACATGGGCGGCACTGAGCAGTAAAGAAGGTGTGCAGCGCTTGCTAGTGGAGCGCGAGGTACTAATTGGTACAAAAAAATAAATGCAAAAGCCGTGTTAGATTCGGTGCTCAAGCAAATCTTATGAAACACATTAGCAGCTACTTTTACTTTACGTTCTTCTTCTCACGCCACGGCGGTCGAGAGGTTATTGCGTAGGTCACTCTAGCAACCAAACCCCAAACGAACCGCCTCTTACCCAGGCGGTTTTTTTATTCCTCAATTTTTAACTTTTTTTGATTTTTTACAGGAGTTCATCATGACCAAAGCCCCAAGCACCACCGCCTATATGACGGATCGTCCCCAGCCAGACCGCACTAGTCAAACCGACGACACCCGCATTAAGGACATTACCGTGTTACCTCCTCCTGAACATTTGATTCGCTTCTTCCCGATTGGCCACACGCCAGTCGAAGGTTTGATTGCCGATACACGCAAAAACATCCGCGCCATCATGCAAGGTAAAGATGACCGCCTACTGGTCGTGATGGGCCCGTGCTCCATCCACGACCCTGCTGCTGCTGTCGATTACGCCAAGCGGCTCGTCGCGGTGCGTGAGCAGTACAAAGGCACGCTAGAGATTGTTATGCGCGTGTACTTTGAAAAACCGCGCACCACGGTGGGCTGGAAGGGACTCATTAACGATCCGTACTTGGATGAGTCTTGCCGCATTGACGAAGGTCTGCGCATGGCGCGTCAATTGCTCATCGAAATCAACCGCCTCGGGCTACCTGCGGGCAGCGAGTTTTTAGACACCATCAGCCCGCAATACATCGGCGACTTGATTAGCTGGGGCGCGATTGGTGCGCGCACAACCGAGAGCCAAGTGCACCGCGAACTCGCTAGCGGCATTTCCGCGCCGATTGGCTTTAAAAATGGCACGGACGGCAACATCAAAATTGCGACGGATGCCATCCAAGCCGCAGCAGGCGGGCATCACTTTTTGTCGATTCACAAAAACGGTCAAGTTGCCATTGTGCAAACCAATGGCAACCCCGATTGCCATGTGATTTTGCGCGGCGGCAAAGTGCCAAACTACGACAAAGCCAGTGTAGATACAGCTTGCAGCGATTTAGCCAAAGCCAAATTACCGCAAACCTTGATGGTCGATTGCAGCCACGCCAACAGCTCCAAGCAGCATGAGAAGCAGCTGGACGTGGCACGCGATATTGCAGCGCAAGTGGCTAGCGGCTCCAAGCAAGTGTTCGGTTTGATGATTGAGAGCCACCTCGTCGCTGGTGCTCAAAAATTCACGCCAGGCAAGGATGATGTGTCCAAATTGGCGTATGGGCAAAGCATTACCGATGCCTGCTTGGGCTGGGACGACAGCGTAGCCGCTCTAAAAATTTTGTCGGATGCGGTGGAGGCAAGAAGAGGCTAATCAACTCGCAGGCTTTAGCGCATCCAACAGCTTTTGGTGGATGCCTCCAAACCCGCCATTGCTCATGCAAAGAATATGATCGCCACCTTTCGCGGTGGCGGTTACGGCCTTCACCAAACCCTCAATATTGTTCGAGACAAATGCTCGGGAACCCATGCTGGATAAGGCTTCCGAGGCATCCCAATCTAAGCCGCCACTGTGGCAAAACGCCAAGTCGGCATCTTTCAGTGATTCTGGCAATTGCGCCTTCATGGCGCCCAGTTTCATGGTGTTGCTGCGCGGCTCGAACACGGCGAGGATGCGGTCGTTTGCTTTGCCTGCTGCGTTCAATTGGCGGCGCAAGCCGTCGAGGGTGGTGGCGATGGCGGTGGGGTGATGGGCGAAGTCGTCAATCATGGTAATGTCGCCCGTCTTTGTCGTGACAACGCCCTTGATTTCCATGCGGCGCTTCACGTTTTCAAAAGTGGCAAGTGCCTGCAAAGCCATGTCCTGTGGGCATCCCACGTGTGCCGCTGCTGCCATGGCAGCAAGTGCATTCATCAAGTTGTGTTGACCCGAAATATCCCATTTGATCTTGTCGATCAGCGCGTCCGCTTTTGAAAACGGCACCACTTCGCTCCAGCAGCCTTGCGCCAAAACGCGAGCGAGTGCGGGCTCGTCAGCGTTCACCACCACGCGCCCTTGACTTGGAACGGTGCGGACTAGGTGATGGAATTGGCGCTCAATCGCAGCTAAGTCGGGGAAGATATCCGCGTGGTCAAACTCCAAATTGTTAAGCACAGCGGTACGCGGGCGGTAGTGGACAAACTTGCTGCGCTTGTCAAAAAAAGCGGTGTCGTATTCGTCGGCTTCAATCACGAAGTAGGGCGAGTCTGTTAGCCGCGCCGAAACACCAAAATTAAGCGGCACGCCACCAATTAAGAAGCTGGGGTTTAGTCCCGCACATTCCAAAATCCAAGCCAGCATCGTGCTCGTCGTGGTTTTGCCGTGTGTGCCTGCAACGGCCAGCACATGCTTGCCTTGCAGCACGTGTTCAGA
>CANBRV010000144.1 GCA_947372005.1 Comamonadaceae bacterium
CCGAGCTTGAACTCGCCAAGCCCGTCATGCGCAAGTATTTGGGCGATGTGCGTCCCGCCGCCATGATGATTTCGGCGGGATTGATTGATCCGCGCATGAAGATTGAAATTGAAGTGACGGCGCGTAAGATCGTTTAATAGCTCTTAACATGCCGTTTTTACCTGCTCCGTTAACCACGTCGTAATCCGCGCCTGATCGTTTTCTGTCCGAATCGTCATGTACGCCGCCTCCGCTTCTGGGTAGGTGCGGCGTAAAAAGTTGAGCCACTGTTTAAGTCTGCCTGCACGCTGGCGTGGCTCTTGGGTGTTGCAGACCAGAATCCAAAAATCTTGAATAAGTGGCAGTAGCTGCTCCCACGCTAGTGGTGTGGGCGTATCCGCACGTATCGCCAGAGCGAGGCCAGGGTCGGTCACCATACCGCGGCCTAGCATCAACGCGGTTGAGCCAGATAACGCTTGGCAACGCCTCGCATCTTCCACGTTCCAAATTTCGCCGTTAGCAATCACGGGGATTTTGACGGCCGCGCGGATGTCCGCAATGCGTGCCCAGTACGCAGGTGGGCGATAGCCGTCGGCTTTGGTGCGGGCGTGGACGACGAGTTCGCTTGCACCCGCTTCGGCAATCGCGATGGCGCATTCCACGGCGCGGCTGTCGTCGTTAAAACCGAGGCGCATTTTGGCGGAGACGACTTGGCCGGCGGGAACTGCGCGGCGAACAGCCGAGACAATTTTGACCACCAACTCGGGCTCATCAAGTAACGCTGCGCCACCGCCGTGGCGATTCACTACTTTGGCTGGGCAACCAAAATTAAGGTCAACTCCCTCGGGGCCAAGACTGGCAAGGCGCGCCGCGTTTTCAGCCACGCACACGGGGTCGGAGCCTAGTAGTTGCCCGCGCACGGGCACACCAGACGGTGTGCGACTGCCGTTTAGCAGCTCAGGCATCACGCGGATAAAGGCGCGATTGGGCAGCAACGTGTTGGTGACGCGGATGAACTCGGACACGCATCGGTCGATACCGCCGACGCGCGTTAGGGTGTCCCGAAGCACAAAGTCGAGCAAGCCCTCCATAGGGGCTAATAGCAGCGCGGGTTTATCCTGCCCCTGCTCGTGGACTTGGCTGATAGAGTGGGCGGACTCATTATTTACGAGGGACATGGCATGTTGAATTCATTGGATCGTCGTCATTTTCTGTCAGGCGCGGCAGCTGTCGCTAGTGCCGTGGGATTGCCAAGCGCTTGGGTACAGGCAAAACCTGCTTCGACCAAATGGCCATTGAAACCCATCCGCATTGTGGTCGCCTTCCCGCCTGGCGGATTGACCGATGCTTATGCGCGTATGTATGCCGAGCAAATTACCACGCAGCTTGGCGTGCCAGCCGTCGTAGAAAACAGACCTGGTGCAGGTGCGATCATCGCCATTGACCATGTCGCAAAATCTGCGCCCGATGGCTACACGCTGCTCATGACGACGTCTGGCACTGTTTGGCAAAACCGTGTGCTCTACAGCAAGCTGCCCTATAACTTGGATAAAGACCTCACTCCGATTGCTAACTTTCCATCGGGGCCATTGGTGGTTGGCGTTAGCGAGAAAGTGCCTGCGAAAAATATGCGTGAATTTATTGAGTTTGCTAAAACCAATCAAGCATCCATGGGCACATACGCGCCAGGCTCGTATCCACACATGGTGGCTGATCAAACCAATCGCACCGAGGGTACCAAGATTCAATCCATTCACTACCGTGGCGAAGCGCCCATGTGGATTGACGTCGCCTCCAACCAAACTCAGATTGCCATTGGCAGTTACCAATCGTTTGCTACTGTGCAAACGCGTGGTGTCAAAGCCATTGGCGTGACGGGCAATTACCGCTCGCCTAGGCTGCCTGATGTGCCCACGTTGGTAGAGCAAGGCATAGGCGGCAAGCTGGTTCCGCTAGAAGGCGGTCTGCCTTTGATGGCGCCCGCTGGCACACCAGAGGACGTGCTGCAAGCGCTGTCTCGCGTCGTCGTGACGGGAGCGAACACTGAGCGTGCCGCCAAATTACGCGAGAGCTTTGCGATTCCAAACAAACCTCAAAACTTGGCAAACACACGCAAAGAGTGGGAACAGGTCGTGCCTGTTTGGATTAAATTGGCGGTGGATTTGGGAATTAAGCTGGATTGAGTGTGGGTTATTTACCATGAAAAAGGAAAATTAGACTTTCGATTTTCATGATTTTTGTGATACGATGTAAGTCATGATTCAACGCGCCTTATTAGAGCAAGCCGTTCACCAAGCCCTTGCACGTTCGCGTGGTGTGGTGTTAATTGGGCCGCGCCAGGCGGGTAAGAGTACGCTTGCACAAGCGTTTGTACCTGCTGCGTCCGACCATTACTTTGATCTTGAATATCCGCCGCACGCCAAGCGGCTTCAGCAGCCCGTGCTTGCGCTAGAGGGCTTCCAAGGTTTGGTAGTGATTGATGAGGTGCAGCGCCAGCCAGATTTATTTCCTTTGCTTCGCGTACTCATGGATCGCGCTAATACACCTGGGCAATTCCTTTTGCTCGGCAGTGCTTCCCCAGACTTGATACGTCAATCTGGCGAGTCGTTATTAGGGCGCATTGAGATGATTGAAGTGGGCGGCTTTGATGTTCAAGAAATTGCAATGAAAAGCACGGCGGCGTTTGGCGATGCGTGGCAAGGAGCAGCAGCGAACCAGTTGTGGCTGCGAGGTGGATTTCCGCGCTCCTACTTGGCTGCAACGGATGAGAGCAGCATGCAGTGGCGACATAGCGCGATTCAAAACCACGTCCAGTTGGATTTACCGCAATTCGGACTCAATGCTCCAGCACCAGCCATGCTGCGTTTTTGGAACATGCTGGCTCACTATCACGGGCAAACGTTTTCAGCTGCGCCGCTCGCGCAATCGATGGGTGTGTCCGAGCCAACGATTCGCCGCTATCTCGACTTGCTCACTCAAACACTTATGGTGCGCCAGCTCCCGCCTTGGCATGAAAACCTAGGCAAAAGGCAGGTGAAAGCGCCTAAGATTTATTTGCGTGATTCAGGCTTTTTGCACACATTGCTTGGCATAGAGACAGCGCAGCAGTTGTACGTGCATCCCGCTTCGGGGGCAAGCTGGGAGGGCTTTGCGCTGGAACAGGTGCTGCGTATTGCCAAGCCCGATCAAGCTTATTTTTGGGCAACGCATCAAGGAGCAGAGCTTGACCTCTTAATGTTTAAAGGCGGACGGCGTATCGGTGTAGAGTTCAAGCGCACTAGCGAGCCACGCCTCACAACCAGTATGCGCATTGCACAAAATGATTTGAAGCTAGACGCGCTCTATGTGGTCTATCCAGGTGAGCACCGTTACCCGATTGCAGCAGGCGTGGAAGCTGTGCCACTGTGGGGATTACTAAACCCCTCCGCATTCTGAGAAAATACACGGTTTCGCTAAAACCTTAGCGAGCATCTAGCAAGAGAGATTTACTGTGGCGCAATACGTATTCACCATGAACCGCTTGGGCAAAATTGTCCCGCCTAAGCGTCATATTCTTAAAGACATTTCATTGTCATTTTTCCCTGGCGCCAAGATTGGCGTGTTGGGAACCAATGGCTCGGGTAAATCGACCCTGCTCAAAATCATGGCGGGCGTGGATAAAGAGTTTGAGGGCGAAGCGATTCCAATGCCTAATCTCAACATCGGTTATTTGCCGCAAGAGCCGCAGCTCAACCCTGCGCACACGGTGCGTGAGGCGGTTGAAGACGGTATGGGGGCTGTGGCTGCCGCCAAAAAACGTTTGGAAGAAGTCTATGTCGAGTACGGCTTAGAAGATGCCGACTTTGATAAGCTCGCTGCTGAGCAAGCAGAACTCGAGGCCATCATTGGCTCGGATTCTGGTGACAACGAGCACGAGCTAGAGATCGCCGCCGATGCGCTCAATTTGCCACCGTGGGATGCCGTGGTTGGTGTGCTCTCGGGCGGCGAAAAACGCCGTGTGGCACTGTGCCGTTTGCTGCTATCTAAGCCTGACATGCTCTTGTTAGATGAGCCGACCAATCACTTGGATGCAGAGTCGGTGGATTGGCTGGAACAGTTTCTCGCGCGCTATTCGGGCACGGTGGTGGCGATTACCCATGACCGTTACTTTTTGGATAACGCAGCCGAGTGGATTTTGGAGCTTGACCGCGGTAGCGGCATTCCTTGGAAGGGCAATTACTCCAGCTGGCTGGATCAAAAAGGCAATCGTTTGGCGCAAGAGCAAAAGGGCGAGGAAGCCCGTGCCAAGGCGCTTAAGAAAGAATTGGAGTGGGTTCGTCAAAACCCTAAAGGCCGCCAAGCCAAGAGTAAATCTCGCCTGGCACGCTTCGAAGAGTTGTCGGATCACGATTACCAAAAACGCAATGAAACGCAGGAGATTTTTATCCCTGTGGCCGAGCGTTTGGGCAATGAAGTCATCGAATTTAAAAACGTCACTAAATCGTTTGGCGACCGCGTGCTGATTGATGACCTCAGCTTCAAAGTGCCAGCGGGCGCGATTGTCGGCATCATTGGTCCGAACGGTGCAGGTAAGTCCACACTGTTCAAAATGATTGCAGGCAAAGAAACGCCTGATAGCGGCGAAGTGGCGATTGGTAAGACGGCAAAGCTAGCGTTCGTCGATCAAACTCGCGATGACTTGTCAGGCGATAAAACTGTCTGGGAAGAAATTTCTGGCGGTCTCGACATGCTGCAAATTGGTAAGTTCACTGTTGCCAGCCGCGCGTATTGCGGACGTTTTAACTTTAACGGCGGCGACCAGCAAAAACGCGTCGGAAGCTTGTCGGGCGGTGAGCGCGGACGCTTACACATGGCAAAAACTTTGATCGAAGGCGGCAACGTCTTGCTGCTGGACGAGCCATCCAACGACCTTGACGTGGAAACTCTGCGTTCGTTAGAGGACGCGCTTTTAGAGTTCGCGGGCAGCGTGATGGTGATTAGCCATGACCGCTGGTTCTTAGACCGGATCGCGACGCACATCTTGGCGTGCGAGGGTAATAGCCAGTGGACGTTCTTTGACGGCAACTACCAAGAGTACGAAGCCGACAAGAAGAAGCGTTTGGGTGAAGAGGGTGCACGTCCGAAGCGCGCACGTTTCAAAGCGCTTAAATAAATAGGCTTTTAAATAAAGATTGGATTTATATGCAGCATCGCACGACTCATTGGATGATGGTTCTGACCGCTTGTTTGCTGACTGCCTGCACAGCGCCTTGGGGCGGTGATGTGGGCTGTTTCAATTTGGCCAGCTACGTGGAGCGCGTCGATTGCCAAACGCGCGGTCATCGGACGATATCTGCCGATGAAGAGTTGCGCCGCAAGCCATCTGCTGCAGTTGAAAAAGCAGCAGACGCTGCCGATCCAATTTGCTATACAAAAGCGGGCGCGGGCGAGAAGCCTTGCGCTAAATAACGGGAAAGAGTCATGTTAGATATCAATCAACTACGCAAAGATTTGCCGACTGTGGTTGCGGCTTTGCAAAAGCGCAAGAATCCGCAAGCATTTTTGGATGTAGAAAAATTTACTGCATTAGAAGCTGAGCGCAAAACGATTCAGGCGCGTAGTGAAGAGTTGCAGGCCAAGAGGAATGCGGCTTCCAAGCAAGTCGGACAGCTCAAAGGTGCTGCTGCCAAAGGTGATGCGACAGCGAGCACGCAGGCCGACAGCTTGATGGCAGAAGTTGCCACGATGAAAGCCGAAATGGAGCAGGCCTCTGCTCGCACTGAAGCGGTTCAAGCGCAAATTGCAGAAATGCTTTTGGCTGTGCCGAATCTGCCGCACGAGTCCGTCCCTGTGGGCTCGGACGAGCATGGCAACGTTGAATTGCGTAAATGGGCACCTGCTGGCACTGGTGCAAGCCCCGT
>CANBRV010000145.1 GCA_947372005.1 Comamonadaceae bacterium
CGCGCCACCTCGGCAAAACCAAACTCATCTTCGGGCGCAAATTCCCACGCCATAGCCAAGTCAATCTCTGGCACTAATGCACCGCTCGCGGCTAGCAAAGCAGCAGGCTCGGGCTTCTCAAAGCGCAGCAGAATGTGACTTGCCTTCACTTTTTGGCGCTTACCCGAGTCCATCTCTATCTGGGCGCTCGCGTCTGTCTCACTCATCAAGCGCCCTGTGAGCAATTTTCCTGTGTCTTCAAATAATGCATACGTCATTCGCTTATTGTCCCACGTGATAATTCACCTATGGCTCACATTCTTGACAAACCCACCCTCGTCCAGCGGCTGCTCTTTATCGTGCGCGGCTTTGACGTGCCCTTGCTAAGCGCTGTCGGTGTGCTTGCCTTAATTGGTTTGATCAATATGCTCTCTGTTGCCGATGGCTACGATTGGCGCTTTGCTGACCATCTGCGCAATATCGCAATTGCCACAGTCATCATGTTTAGCATCGCGCAAATTCCGCCGCAGCGTTTGATGGCCCTGGCCGTACCCATGTACACGATAGGCGTCGTACTGCTGATTGCCGTAGCCCTCTTTGGTTTAACCAAAAAGGGCGCTAGGCGTTGGGTCAATATCGGCATCACGATTCAACCCAGCGAAATTTTAAAAATTGCGATGCCTCTCATGCTGGCATGGTGGTTTCAAAAACGCGAAGGGCAACTCCGTCCACTGGACTTTTTGGTGGCTACTTTGCTGTTGGCTATTCCCGTTGGGCTCATTGTTAGGCAGCCTGATTTAGGAACCGCCATCTTGGTGCTATCGGGTGGTCTCTATATTTTGTTTTTTGCTGGTCTGAGTTGGCTGTGGATTGTTCCACCTGTGCTGATTGGTGTCGTGGGCGTTGGCTCGCTACTCTTCTTTGAAGAACGATTATGCGCGGACGGTGTTATTTGGCCGCTCTTACATGAATACCAACGTCAACGCATCTGCACACTCCTAGATCCCTCGTTAGATCCCTTAGGCAAAGGCTTTCACATCATCCAAGGCATGATTGCCATTGGCTCAGGCGGCATCTTTGGCAAGGGCTATTTCCAAGGCACACAAACGCATCTCGAGTTCATTCCCGAGCGCACGACTGATTTTATTTTTGCAGCCTTTGCTGAAGAGTTTGGACTGCTAGGCGCCTTGACTCTTATCGGGACTTTTGGCTTTTTGATCTTGCGCGGACTCGCTATTTCACTTGCAGGACCAACACTGTTTGCACGTCTCTTGGGCGGTGCAGTCACGATGATTTTTTTCACCTACGCCTTCGTCAATATGGGCATGGTCAGTGGCATCTTGCCCGTAGTGGGCGTACCGTTGCCTTTTGTCAGCTATGGCGGTACCGCTATGGTGACGCTGGGCTTGGGAGTCGGCATTTTGCTGTCAATTGCTAAAGCTCGGCGCTTGGTACAAACCTAACAACACGGAATAAATATGACGTCTATCTCCATCATTGGAGTCGGCAATATGGGCGGAGGCATGGCGCGCAATTTGCTCAGCAAAAACTATTGTGTCCATGTTGTGGACATTGATGCATCAAAAACGGAAGCTCTGGCAAAACAAGGTGCAACGGTTCATGCGGATGCAACGAGCTTACCCACCAGCTGCCAAGTCGTTATCGTGTGTGTGGTGGATAGCAAACAAACACTCGCGGTGCTGCCAACGATTGCCGCCACCAGCCTAGGCGCACGCGCCGTGATGTTATGCCCCACTATTGCCCCTGAAGACGTCGAACTCTTTGCTACAAGCCTTGCTGAAAAAGGGCTACAGGTCATAGATGCCCCCATGTCAGGCGGCCCCGCGCGAGCCGAAAACGGCACCATGAGTTTGATGGTGGCATGCACTGATTACTTATTCGCTCAGCACCAAGTCTTGCTAAATGATTTGTCGACACAAATTTTTCGCGTGAGTGATAAGCCCGGCGACGGCGCACGCATGAAGCTATGCAACAACTTGCTGGCAGGCATCAATTTAGCAGGCGCAGCTGAAGTGCTGGCGCTAGCCGAGCGCATGGGGCTCGATGCTCGCAAAGCGCTTGCCGTGATGCAAAGCTCGAGCGCGCAAAGCTGGATTGGCCAAGACCGCATGAGCCGTGCCTTGGATGACGACTACGCACCCCGTGCGCACATGACGCTATTGGCAAAAGATACCCAGCTCGCGCTAGCAATGGCCGCAAAGGCAGGTGTCGATTGCCTTGTGGGCAACCCTGCCGCAGAGGCCTTTGCTGATGCGGCGTCCCAAGGCTATGCTAATTTTGATGATGCTGCATTGCTCAAGTTTTTTAGAAAAACCCTCATGCCATCTAAAGAAAGAAATCAATTCGATCTCCTCAGGCAGCGCCGCTTTGCGCCCTTCTTTTGGACGCAGTTTGCTGGCGCAGCGAACGACAACTTATTCAAATTTGCGCTCACCGTGATGGTGACGTATCAACTCAGCGTCTCATGGCTGCCGTCTAATCTTGCTGGACTCGTGATTGGCGCGGTATTCATCTTGCCGTTTGTTTTATTCTCTGCCACCAGCGGTCAATTAGCGGACAAGCTGGATAAAGCTGCTGTCTTTCGCTTTGTCAAAAACCTAGAAATCGCGATCATGCTGCTCGGCGCTTATGGCTTTTATGCCAGCCACGTTGTCGTGCTTTTGGTTTGCGTCTTTTTAATGGGTTTGCACTCCACGCTATTTGGCCCTGTCAAGTTTGCCTATATTCCGCAGGTTTTAGATGAACGCGAAATCACGGGCGGCAATGGTGTTGTGGAAATGGGCACCTTCGTCGCCATCTTGCTTGGCAACATTGTGGGCGGCGTGCTCGTCGCCCTTCCCGAGGTGGGTCACGCCGCTGTGGCTGTGACCTGCATTGCCTTGGCCGTGCTCGGGCGCATGGCGGCACAGGCGATACCCAGCGCCCCATCCACCGACCCTGATTTGGTGATGAACTGGAATCCTATTTCCGAGACAATGAAAAATTTAAAGCTCGCGCACAGCAACATTGTGGTGTTTCGCACTTTGCTCGGTATTAGCTGGATGTGGTTTTTTGGTGCGGTGTTCTTGGGCCAATTTCCAAGTCTTGCCAAAGATGTGCTGCATGGTGATGCAAACGTAGCGTCGCTGCTCTTAGTTGTGTTTTCTATTGGCATTGGCGTAGGCTCGCTGCTGTGCGAAGTACTCTCCAAGCGCCATGTCGAGATGGGACTTGTGCCTTCTGGCGCGATCGGCATGAGTGCGTTTGCGATTGATTTTTATTTTGCGACGCATGGCCTGCCGCCGTCCGTCGAAATGGGCGCTGCCGCTTTTGCTGCGCAACCCGCACACTGGCGCGTAATGACTGATTTGGCCTTGCTGGCATTATTCGCTGGGCTTTACAGCGTGCCCATGTACGCGCTCGTGCAATTGCGCACCGACCCTTCGCACCGCGCGCGCATCATTGCAGCCAACAATATATTGAATGCCCTGTTCATGATCGTCAGCTCCATCATGGCGGGCGCATTGCTCTCGCTTGGTGCAACCATTCCACAAATCTTTTTGTTAGTCGGCATTGCCAATGCCTTCTTCACAGGCTACATTTTTTGGCTCACGCCAGAGTACTTCCATCGCTTTAAAGCTATCGCGCCTTGGTCTCGATAACACCACCGCCCAAGCACACCTCGCCGTCGTACAGCACGGCAGATTGACCTGGCGTGACCGCCCACTGCGCATCTTTAAAATCGAGCCTAAATTCGTGTGTGAGGCCTTGCTGAGCAAGACTTCCAGCAGCACCAAATGCACACGCTGCATCTGCTTGTCGATAACGTGTTTTGGCGGCGTAGTCGCCAGCAACTGGTGCGTCGCCACTCACCCAACTCACATCTAGCGCCGTAAGTTTGTGCGATAACAGCAGCGGATGGTCATGCCCTTGCACGGCAATCAAGGTGTTGCTTGCCATGTCCTTGCGAGCCACAAACCACGGGATTTCTGGCGCATTTTTGATACCACCAATACCAAGCCCCTGACGCTGTCCCAGCGTATAAAACGAGAGGCCTACGTGCTGCCCAACGGTGCGCCCCGTCTCGTCTTTAATTTTGCCTGGCTTATTCGCGATGTAGCGATTTAAAAATTCGCGGAACGGCCGCTCACCAATAAAACAAATGCCCGTCGAGTCCTTCTTCTTAGCGTTGGGCAAACCAATCTCATCCGCGATGCGGCGCACCTCGGTCTTTTGTAGCTCGCCCACGGGGAACAGCGTTTTGCTCAGCTGCGCTTGATTGAGCCTGTGCAAAAAGTAGCTCTGGTCTTTGGTGTTATCAAGCCCCTTGAGCAGCTCGTATTTGCTTGTCGCTTCGTTTAATCGCACACGAGCGTAATGTCCTGTGGCAATCTTCTCTGCACCCAGCCGCATGGCGTGGTCTAAGAAGGCTTTGAATTTGATTTCGGCATTGCACAGGATGTCTGGGTTTGGGGTTCGCCCCGCGCTGTACTCGCGCAAAAACTCGGCGAACACTCGGTCTTTGTACTCGGCGGCAAAGTTAACGTGCTCGATTTCAATCCCCAGCACATCGGCCACCGCAGCAGCATCGACGAAGTCGATATTGGATGAGCAAAACTCGTCATCATCATCGCCTTCCCAGTTTTTCATGAAGATGGCGACAACCTCGTGCCCTTGTTGTTTGAGCAAATGTGCGGTAACTGCGGAGTCCACTCCACCAGACAAGCCCACCACGATTCTTGATTTTTTTTGATCTGACATAGTGGAAAATTGTAGCTATGCAAAATAAGTTACATACTGCCGCTCTTGTTCTGTTTTCTGGTGGGCAAGATTCCACGACTTGCCTCGCGCAGGCGCTCTCTAAATATGACCGCGTCGAGACCCTCGCATTCGATTACGGGCAGCGCCACCGCGTGGAGCTTGATTGCCGATTGACGGTGCTGGCTGAGATCAAGCGCCAGTTCCCCGAGTGGGCTTCAAAGCTGGGCGACGATCATGTTTTTGATATGGCGCTGCTCGGGCAAATTAGCGACTGCTCGCTCACGCGCGATGTCGCGTTTGAGATGGAGGCGTCGGGGCTGCCCAATACGTTTGTACCAGGGCGCAACTTGTTGTTCCTTACGTTTGCTGCTGCGCTGGCGTATCGGCGCGGCCTGCAAGTCATCGTGACGGGCGTGTGCGAAACCGATTTTTCTGGCTACCCCGATTGCCGCGACGACACCATGAAAGCGATGCAAATTGCGCTCAGTTTAGGCATGGACAAGCGTTTCTTAATCGAGACGCCACTCATGTGGATTGATAAAGCGCAGACGTGGCAATTGGCCGAAGATTTGGGCGGCAAAGCCTTGGTTGATTTGATTGTGGAGCACACGCACACTTGCTATTTGGGGGATCGCGTGCATCGACATGATTGGGGCTATGGCTGCGAACTAGACGCTAAAACCGCCTGCCCCGCTTGCGACTTGCGCGGCAAGGGTTGGGACAAATACAAAGCTAGTTAGCTGGCGCTGTTGTTCCTTTTTTAGCGGCACGCACGGCCTTGGCTTTATCTTTAAACGCCATCAATTCCTCACGCGAAAGCTGCTCGTCTTTATTGGCATCAATACGGTTGAAGGCCTTTGCCAGTTTCGGATTACCCGCCGCCTCGGCACGGCTAATCATGCCATCTTGATTCGTGTCTAACTTGTTAATGCGGGCATTTGCACTTGCCTTGGGCTTGCTGCCAGGTGCGCCAACGATATCGGAGCCAACCTTGGTGGCTTGCGCAAAAACGAGGGCAGGGAACATCGCAACAATTAAAAATGCACGCTTCATATCAACTCCTTTAAAAATTAATTTTTATTCGTAATGCCACTTGCCACATG
>CANBRV010000146.1 GCA_947372005.1 Comamonadaceae bacterium
GTTGGCCTCCGCGTTGGTTTCTAATCACTTGCGGGACTTGTTCCCGCTATTTGGTTAAAAAGCAAAAAGCTTAAAAACCGCTCCAAGAGAAATCTTGGGGCGGTTTTTTTATTTAAAGCTTGATTTTTTGTATGCATGCTGTATCGTTACGCTTTGTAAAATTAACTCATCCCTTCACTCCACTTATTGTTAGGATTTTTTATGGCACTCGTTTCTATGCGTCAATTGCTCGATCACGCTGCTGAGCATCAATACGGCATCCCTGCTTTTAACGTCAACAATTTAGAGCAGGTTCAGGCCGTTATGGCCGCTGCTGATGAAGTAGGCGCACCTGTGATTTTGCAAGCAAGTGCTGGTGCTCGCAAGTATGCAGGCGAGGCTTTTATTAAGCATTTGATTCAAGCGGCTGTGGAGATGTATCCACACATTCCGTTAGTGATGCACCAAGACCATGGGCAAAACCCAGCTGTCTGCCAAGGTGCGATTGATCTTGGCTTTAGCTCGGTGATGATGGATGGTAGCTTAGAGGGCGATGGCAAAACGATTGCTAGCTACGAATACAACGTAGAAGTAACCCGCAAGGTTGTTGATATGGCGCATCGCTTAGGTGTGACGGTTGAGGGCGAGCTCGGATGCCTCGGTTCGTTAGAAACTATGAAGGGCGATAAAGAAGACGGTCACGGCACGGATGCCACCATGACACGCGAGCAGCTCTTGACGGACCCTGAACAAGCAGCAGATTTTGTCAAACGCACACAGCTCGATGCACTCGCCATCGCCATTGGCACCAGCCACGGCGCGTATAAATTTACACGTAAGCCCACAGGCGATATTTTGGCGATTGACCGCATTATGGCGATCAACAAGCGCATTCCTAATACGCATCTTGTAATGCATGGCTCATCGTCCGTGCCGCAAGACTTGCTGGCGAAGATTCGTCTGTATGGCGGCGATATGAAAGAGACTTATGGCGTTCCTGTGGAAGAGATTCAAAAAGCCATCAAATTTGGCGTGCGAAAAATTAATATTGACACTGATATTCGTTTAGCCATGACGGCTGCCGTGCGTCAGTTCTTTGTTGAAAACCCAGATAAGTTTGATGCGCGCGAGTGGCTTAAGCCAGCACGCGCGGCCGCCCAGAGCATCTGCAAACAGCGCTATGTGGAGTTTGGCTGCGAAGGTCAGGCAAGCAAAATTAAGGCGGAGTCGCTCTCCGTTGTTGCTGGCAAATATGCTGCGGGCACACTTGCGCAAGTCGTCCACTAGATGCTGAGTTCGCTATCACTGCATTCGCGTGGCAAGGTTCGCGATAACTACGCCGTAGGGGCTGATCGTCTTTTAATGGTGGCATCGGATCGCATTAGTGCGTTTGACGTCGTCTGTACAGAGCCCATTCCAGGCAAAGGCAAGTTGCTCACGCAAATGGCATTGTTTTGGTTTGAGCAGTTAAAGGGCATCTGCCCGAATCATCTGACTGGGGATGATCCGTTGTCTGTGGTCAGCGCTTCCGAGCGTGAATTTGTAGCCGACCGCTCCATGCTAGTGAAGCGCTTAAAACCACTGCCCGTTGAGGCCGTGGTGCGCGGCTATTTGGTAGGTTCTGGCTGGAGCGAATACCAGCAAAGCCAATCAGTGTGTGGCCTGCGGCTTGATGCGGGATTGCGAAATGGCCAAAAATTGTCGGCACCTATTTTTACGCCAGCAGCTAAAGCCGCAGTGGGTGAGCACGACGAAAACATTTCTTTTGAACAAGTGATTGCCACGATCGGCGAGCCGCTTGCTGTGCAAATGCGTGCGGTCTCTATCCAGCTCTATGAGGCGGCAAGCCGCATTGCTGCAGCCAAAGGCATCATCATTGCCGATACTAAGTTTGAGTTTGGTCTCGATGAATCTGGCACGCTGACATTGATGGATGAAGTGTTGACGCCTGATAGCTCGCGCTTTTGGCCCGCTGACGGATACGCCGCAGCGTTTGTAGCAGGCACCAACCCACCTAGCTACGACAAACAATTTTTGCGTGATTGGCTGGAAGGCCAAGTGACGCTTGGCCTGTGGGGCAAGGCTGCGCCAGCACCAGCGTTGCCTGCAGAGGTGATTGCTGCTACGGCAGCTAAATACCAAGAAGCGCTAGACGTGCTGACAGCATAATTTATGACAACAAAAACAAAGCAAGTCATTGCTCGCGATCCAGTGATTGGTATCGTGATGGGCTCTAAGAGTGACTGGATAACGATGCAGCATGCAGCAGGCATCCTCGAAGAGTTTGGCGTGGCATTTGAGGCCAAGGTCGTCTCGGCACACCGTATGCCTGATGCGATGTTCGCCTATGCTGAAAGTGCCGTGTCCCGTGGCCTGCAGGCCATCATTGCGGGTGCAGGTGGCGCTGCGCACCTGCCAGGCATGTTGGCTGCCAAGACGATTGTTCCTGTGCTGGGTGTGCCCGTATCGTCCAAGCATTTGAGTGGACAAGATTCGCTCTACAGCATTGTGCAGATGCCCAAAGGGATTCCTGTGGCGACGTTTGCCATTGGCGATGCGGGCGCAGCAAATGCGGCGCTGTTTGCTGTGGCGATGCTTGCCCGGTCAGATAAGCTGCTGGCTAAAAAATTAACAGCTTTTAGAGCAAAGCAAACCAAGATCGCGGCGGAGTCAGTGTGTGAGTAGAGAGAGCACGCTAGGCGCGAGTCGAGAGCAGACGCTGGGAGTTCTTGGCAGCGGTCAATTGGGGCGCATGTTTGTGCAGGCCGCACAGGCCATGGGCTTTAAGGCGATTGTGTTTGATCCAGAGGCGCAAACAGAAGACGCTTTAAGTCCTGCAGCGCAGGTAAGCGACGGCTTTTTGAATGCCATGTTTACCGACACGGTTGCGTTGCAGTCATTGGCGACGCAGTGTTTTGCTGTGACTACAGAGTTTGAAAACGTACCAGCACAGGCGCTCGCATATTTGGCGCAAGCCGTACCGAATGTGCATGTCTCACCCAAGGCTAGTGCAGTGCGTATTGCACAAGATCGTGTCTTAGAAAAAGCGCACTTTGCTTCTTGCGGCGTGGCGACTGCACCATACTGCGTCATTGAAGGCGAGGCAGACATCGCTCGCGTGCCAGTCGATTTTTATCCTGCCATTTTGAAGACGGCTCGCATGGGTTACGACGGCAAGGGACAAGTCACTGTTAATAAGGCGGCCGAGCTACAAGCCGCATGGGATGGACTCTCCCGCGCCGTGTGCGTGCTGGAAAAGCGTTTACCTTTGGCGTCTGAGTGTTCGGTGTTGCTGGCGCGTAGCAAGGACGGAGCGACGATTCACTGGCCTGTTCAGCGCAACGTTCATGTGAACGGTATTTTGGCAACGACCGAAGTGGCATGTCCTGCTGATGCCGTAGAAGCCTTGCGAGACAAAAATTTGCACGAGTCTCTCATCGCGGCAGCAAAAAGCATCGCCACGGGGTTGGACTACGTTGGCGTGCTGTGCATCGAATTTTTTATTCTTGCCGATGGCTCTTGGGTTGTCAACGAAATGGCGCCACGTCCGCACAATAGTGGTCATGTGACGATGAACGGTAGCTCTATGTCGCAGTTTGAAGCGCAAGTGCGCGTAGCAGCTGGCTTGCCAGTGGTGGAGCCAAGGCAGCACTCGAGCTGCGTGATGCTTAACTTGCTGGGCGATGTGTGGTTTGATGGTGAACAAAGTGCAGAACCTCGCGAGCCAGACTGGGCAAGGGTTCTAGCGCTAGGCTCGGGTGCAGTAGGTGTGCACCTACACCTATATGGCAAGAGCGATGCACGCAGAGGCCGCAAGATGGGACACATCAACATTACGGCGCAAAAATTGGGAACCGCATGGCAAACAGCAGCATTGATTCAGCAGCTCTTGCGTTAAAGCGCGGTGAGCTGGTCGCCTTTCCAACAGAGACCGTTTACGGCCTTGGTGCAGACGCGTGCAATGACTCGGGCGTTGCCAAAATTTTTGCCGCCAAAGGCCGCCCAAGCGATCACCCACTCATTGTGCATGTGGCAAACCCTAGTTTTGTTTCACATTTTGCCGCCGAGGTGCCAGTCTTCGCACACAAACTGATTGCCACTTTTTGGCCTGGGCCTTTAACCGTTATTTTGCCTCGCAGGTCGAACGTTGCCAGTGCGGCAGCGGGCGGGCAAAACTCGATTGGACTTCGTTGCCCTTCGCATCCAATGGCGTTGTCACTGCTTCGCGCTTGTGAAAAATTAGGCGTTAAAGGGGTTGCAGCACCAAGCGCGAATCGATTTGGCCGGGTTAGCCCAACCACGGCAGCACACGTGAGGGACGAGTTTGGCGCTGATTTGCTTTTGCTCGATGGCGGTGATTGCGCTGTGGGCATTGAGTCCACCATCATCGATTGCACCCGCGGTGTGCCCGTGCTGCTGCGCCCTGGCGTATTGACTCAAAAAGAATTAGAAGCCGCCTGCGGTGAGCGCGTACATCTGCCGCAAGCGCTACCTATTAACACGCCCAAAGCATCTGGCACGCTTGAGTCACACTATGCGCCCAACGCTAAAGTGCGCATGATCGATGGGGACGCACTGGCCTTGTTTAAGGCTACGCCCGCATGCGTGCTCTACCAATTACCCGCGCTACCCGAGCAGGCCGCCCATGAGCTTTTTGCTAAATTGCGTGAACTCGATCAAGTCGGCGTCAGCGAGATTTGGGTCACCCGCCCGCCAAAGGGCGAAGCATGGGATGGCGTGCGTGATAGGCTGATGCGAGCAGCGGCGTAAAGTTGTACAAAGCGCGCAAAAGACCACGGATATCCATTAAGATTAAAGGTTGCTTGGAGTAATTACGATATGACATCCTCTTTTTTAACACGCGTTCTAACGCTCAGTCTTTTTGTGCTGACTGCGCTAGTGGCTTCGTGCAGCTCGAGTACGATTTATGAC
The DNA here is from genome assembly GCA_947372005.1 of Comamonadaceae bacterium. GTDB lineage: Bacteria > Pseudomonadota > Gammaproteobacteria > Burkholderiales > Burkholderiaceae_C > JASGCK01. The sequence continues at coordinate 4,912 of CANBRV010000146.1, forward strand.
CCGTTTAAGCCCAGCCGTGTTGTGGTTTTTGGTGATGGCTTTAGCGATTTGACAGCTAGCAACCAATATACGGTTAATGATAGCTCTACCAATAACTGGGCAAGCCAAATTGCTGCTAGCTATGGCGTCAGCGTTGTATCGTATGCCAAGGGCAATGCGCGTATTAGCAATGCTACAGGCGCAGGCGGCGTAGCAGTGACTTCAGTGACGGCGCAAGTGACGGGCTTTGCTTATCAACCTAATGATTTGGTTGTTATTAATGCTGGTTTTAGTGATTTGATTGCTGAAGCTGCTGGTGCTAATTCGACAGTGAATGCTGCTAGTTATGGTACAGCTTTAGGAAATTTGGTGCGTAGCATGGTGGCTGCTGGCGCTAAACATATTGCTGTGTCTAACGTCTATGATCTTTCTAAAACGCCGGCGGCAGCAATTTTGACAAATCTCGCTACGCTCAATGGCTCTCGCGGCGCCTTGATTGTTGCTTTTAATGATGCTCTTAAAACCAATTTAGGCAGTGCAACCTTGACGAATGTGGGCGACAACGTCCGCCTTGTTGACTTAGAGGCATATTTCAACTTAGTGAAAACCGTTCCTACAACTTATTCATTTGTTGATGCAACCACCGTGACCTGTACGGTGACAGATGCGGGCAATGGTATTGGTATTGGCACTGGGAAAGTGAACTCAAAATCTTGCACGGCTGCTAACGCCACAGGCGGCGCAGCGACCACATACACAACGCCAGCTTATAACAACTATGTATTTGCCGACGCTGTTTACCCGACTCCAGCGTTTCATCGCGCGTGGGGCACTAATGTGTACTCGCAATTAATTGCACGCTGGTAGTCGGATTTATTTGGCGACTATTGGCGCGCCGTCCAATCTATTAGTACGTCTAGCACTGACCTAGCCCCTGCTAG
>CANBRV010000147.1 GCA_947372005.1 Comamonadaceae bacterium
CTCTTCCGCTTCACCTGCGGCGTATCGCTCAATTAAATTGGCTAGGCCGATGCAAGGAATACAGGTGAACACAGCTTGATCGCTAAGTGACGCTTTAAGTGTTAGAAACTTTTCGCTGGCCAGCGTACCGCGTGTCGCCAGCACCGCGATGCGTTTGGTCTTGGTGACCGCTGCCGCAGGCTTGAGCGCAGGCTCAATCCCCACAATGGGCAGCTCTGGATAGCGTGCACGTAGCAGGTGAATGGCAGCCGCTGTGGCGGTGTTGCAAGCCACAACCAGTGCTTTGATGTGATGCTGGGCAATCAATTCTTCGGTCACGGTAAATGATCGCGTAATCACCTCCGCATCTGATTTGTCGCCATACGGGTTGTAGGCGCTGTCGGCAAAGTAAACAAAGGACTCGTGCGGTAGCGCTTCGCGCGAGGCCTGCAGGATCGACAAGCCGCCAATGCCCGAGTCAAAGACGCCAATCGGGGTGATTGCGCCCATCACGTCATCAGCCTTTAATACCAATGCCTTTGAACTCGCCCGTCGCTATCCTCGTTGACCACTCCGCAGGCCCCGTGATGTGGGCACTCGTGCCGCCTGCATCCACGGCCACGGTCACGGGCATATCGACCACGTCGAATTCATAAATGGACTCCATGCCCATGTCTGCAAAGCCGACGACCTTGGCGGTTTTAATGGCTTTGCTGACCAAGTACGCTGCGCCGCCTACGGCCATCAGGTACGCGCTCTTGTGTTTTTTGATGGCTTCAATCGCGACGAGGCCACGCTCGGCTTTGCCAATCATGGCGATCAAACCCGTCTCGGCGAGCATCATTTCGGTGAAGCCGTCCATGCGCGTGGCGGTGGTCGGGCCTGCTGGGCCGACGGCTTCGCCAGCGACTGGATCGACGGGGCCAACGTAGTAAATCACGCGATTCGTAAAGTCCACGGGCAGCTTCTCGCCTTTAGCCAACATGTCTTGAATACGCTTGTGCGCCGCGTCACGGCCTGTGAGCATCTTGCCGTTGAGTAGTAGCGTTTGACCTGGCTTCCAATTGGCAACTTCTTCTTTGGTGAGTGTGTTCAAGTCAACGCGGGTGCTCTTCACATAATCAGGTGTCCAATTGACGTTCGGCCACAAATCAAGGCTTGGTGGATCAAGGTACACCGCGCCTTCGCCGCGAAGGACAAAGTGCGCGTGGCGCGTCGCGGCGCAATTCGGAATCATCGCCACGGGCTTACTGGCAGCGTGCGTCGGGTACATATTGATCTTCACGTCCAGCACGGTGGTCAGACCGCCCAGACCTTGCGCACCGATGCCGAGTGCGTTGACTTTCTCGTGCAGCTCTAAGCGCATTTCTTCCACTTGCGTGAGCTTGGCTCCCGTGCGTGCCTTGGCTTGTAGCTCGTACATGTCCAAATCTTCCATCAGCGCTTCTTTTGCCATCAGCACTGCTTTTTCGGCTGTGCCGCCAATGCCGATGCCCAACATTCCGGGAGGGCACCAGCCCGCGCCCATGGTAGGTACAGTTTTTAAAACCCAGTCCACGATGGAGTCGCCCGGATTCATCATCACGAGCTTAGATTTGTTTTCTGAACCGCCGCCTTTGGCCGCAACGGTGATGTCAATCGTGTTGCCGGGTACAAGCTCGGTGAAGATAACCGCAGGCGTGTTGTCCTTGGTGTTTTTGCGCAAGAACTGTGGGTCGGCCACGATGGATGCGCGCAGCGTGTTGTCAGGGTGGTTGTAACCACGGCGCACGCCTTCGTTAATCACGTCGTCTAGTGAGCCATTGCCGAATTTGTCGAAGCCTTCAAAGCGCACGCCCATGCCGACCTTGAGGAAGACATTCACGATACCTGTGTCTTGGCAAATCGGGCGGTGCCCCGTAGCGCTCATGCGGCTATTGGTCAAAATTTGCGCCATCGCGTCTTTAGCGGCAGGACTTTGCTCCAACTCGTAAGCGCGGGCAAGGTGCGCGATGTAGTCCGCAGGGTGGTAGTAGCTGATGTATTGGAGCGCGGCGGAGATGGATTCAACTAAATCGGCGGCTTGGATGGTGGTGGTTGTACTCATGATGATGGGGTGAATAAAAATATAAACTAGAAATCGATTGCCGTTTTACGTCCTGCTATTTGGTCGGCGAGTAGTCTAGCGCTGCCGCAAGCAAGTGCCCAACCGCTAGAGCCATGCCCTAAATTGAGCCAAACATTTTGCACACCGCTAGCGCCGACGCGAGGCGGACCACTGGGCAGCATAGGACGAGCGCCCTTCCAGACTTGCACTTGGCCGCGGCCATTGCTAGCTGTTTGTCCTTTAGTATCTGCCGCTGCTGGGAACCAATCGTCTAGCACTTTGTAGAGGGTTTGAATCGCGGCTTGGTTGATGCGAGTGGGATCGCCACCAATCTCGGCGCTACCTGCAACCCGTACACGATTGCCAATGCGCGAAATAGCTACCTTGTAACGCTCGTCCATGACGCCTGAAACGGGCGCATCCATAGGCTCGCGAACGGATGCGCTAACTGAATAGCCGTAGACAGGAATGAGTGGAATGTGAATACCCAGCGGCTTTAGCAACGCAGCGCTATCAACACCTGCGCAAATGATGACTTGGTCGAACGACTCACCACTGAGGCGAACGCCTTGCGAGCCACGTTCTATATGGTTTTGCATAGAGCCGAAATGAAATTGCGCCCCCAAGCTTTGTGCTTTTTCGCGCAAAAGTAGTGCAAATTGGCGGCAGTTTGCAACAGTATCATTTGGTAAATGTAGCGCGGAATGCAGCGCTGTAGCTGCGCTTAGCGCAGGTTCAATCTTACGAGCGGCATCAGCATCTAATACTTTGTATTCATAGCCAGTATCAGCCAATATCTTGAGATTAGCTTGAATACGGTGCAGTTCTTGCTCACCGCGCAGCAAAACCATGTAGCCTTGTGCTTTGTCGTACTCCAAATCAAGTGTTTTAGTAAGAGATTGCAATCGATCTGCACTATAGCTAGCCAGGCTTTTTAAGCTGCTACGTGTGTTTTCGTAAATAGCGGGCTTGCACGCCTTAAGCCATTGGCTGATCCAACTTAGCTCACCGTGCTTTAAAGGAAGTTGAATACGAACGGGGGCATGTTTTTGAAACAGATATTTCAAAACCTTGGACGGCATACCCGGCGCAGCCCATGGCGTGACATAGCCAGGAGAGATGACGCCAGCGTTAGCAAAGCTGGTTTCTTCGCAGGCACTGTTTCTGCGCTCAAAGACATGAACCTCATGGCCGTCGGCAGCTAATTCGTAAGCGGTGGTGACCCCAATGATCCCCGCACCAATAATGGCAATTTTCATGGCTCTGATTTTAGGCGGTGAGTGCTTCTTCGCAGCGTAAGGCTAGATTCAGAATCGTGTCATCTCGTAAGGCTGCATGCCAAAGCATCAAGTTCGGTGGGAGTGCAATAGCGCACCCATCTAAGAGATTAACGATGCTAGGGTTGCGTAATAAAAGAGCGTTGACGCGGAAAAACTCAACGTCATCTGACTGAATAGATGCAATGGTTGGCGCCATGATGGGTACGGTGGGGGAGAGCACAGCATCAAAGTTAGCTAGTTTTGCGGTTACGCGCGTGATCCAGTCATTGCGACATTGAATGAGCCGTAGGTAATCCAGCTCATTGGCCGCCTTGCCTAGCAAGATACGTTTAGCAACACGCGGGTCGTAATCGGCTTCTCGAGTAGCAATCAAATCTTTATGCCACAGGTAAGACTCTACGGGGCTAAAGCCCCCTGTTTTATTAATTTCAGCGATTTCGGCAAGTTCAGGCAATTGAATATGCTCGATTTGCAAGCCCTTATTTTTTAAGGCTTGTAGCCCTTTATGCCAAGTATCAGCAACACCTGCTTCCATTCCGTCTGTAAGGACGTTATCGACTATTGCAACGCGGTAATCGCTCAAGGGCTTATTGTTTCGTACGACTGTCCGCGCTGCCAAAATTTCGTGCGCCTGTAACGCGGTCGCTACGTTTCGGGTGATGGCGCCTATGGTGTCTAGTGTGGGGGAGAGTGGTAATGCGCCTGTAGTTGGAACAAGTCGTGCGGTGCTTTTAAAGCCAACTAAGCCACACAGCGCTGCCGGGATTCGAAGTGAGCCGCCCGTATCTGAGCCCAGCCCAATATCCGCTAAGCCAGAAGCCACACTGGCTGCGGCTCCTGACGAGGAGCCTCCTGTGACCCTTTCCCCACTTGGGTTGACAGGTGTGCCGTAGTGTGGATTCCAACCTACACCCGAAAACGCAAACTCAGACATATTGGTACGTCCGACTGCAATGCCACCAGCAGCTTTGAGTCTCGTAACGGCAATCGCATCTATTTTGGCGGGAGCAGCGCCAAGCAAGACTTTAGAGCCAGCAGTTGTCACTTCTCCCGCAACATCAAATAAGTCTTTAATGCTGAATTTGAATGTTGCATGCGCAGGTAAAGGCTCAAATAGTGCAGGGTAAGTTTTGAGAAAAGTGTGAGAAGGTAGCGTCATAGATGTTGTTAGCCGATGTCAGAAAAGGTGGGAGGTGAGTTTGTAGAATTTAAGTATCTTCAACTCCTACATAAATGGATTATTCATGTCTTTACCTCTAGATCCTATTGTTATTGTCTCAGCTGTGCGTACGCCTATGGGTGCGTTCCAAGGAGATTTCGCATCATTGTCTGCTCACGACTTAGGCGGCGTCGCTATTAAGGCTGCTGTTGAGCGCGCGGGGATTGATCCTGCCGTGGTGGGTGAGGTGTTATTTGGTAATTGCTTGATGGCAGGGCAAGGCCAAGCGCCTGCGCGTCAAGCGGGTTTTAAGGGTGGACTACCCAAATCGGCTGGTGCAGTAACGCTGTCAAAAATGTGCGGCTCTGCAATGAAGGCCGCCATGATGGCGCATGACATGCTGCTTGCTGGAACGCATGATGTGATGGTTGCTGGTGGCATGGAGAGCATGACAAATGCACCACATTTGCTATTGAAAGGTCGCAGCGGCATCCGCATTGGGCATGACCGCATCTATGACCACATGATGCTGGATGGACTAGAAGATGCCTACGAGGCAGGCCGCTCAATGGGAACATTTGGTGAAGACTGTGCAGCGAAGTACAACTTCACGCGTGAGCAGCAAGATGCATTTGCTATTGCCAGCGTGCAGCGTGCGCAAGCTGCCACGGCTTCTGGTGCTTTTGCCAAAGAGATTGCACCTGTGACGCTTAAAACCCGTGCAGGCGAGACGGTGATCTCCATTGATGAAGGTCCAGCCAAAGCCAAATTGGACAAAATTGCGTCGCTCAAGCCTGCGTTTAAAAAAGATGGCACGATTACCGCTGCGTCTAGCTCGTCCATCAACGACGGCGCTGCGGCTTTGGTGATGATGCGTGCAAGTACTGCGGCCAAGCTTGGTTGCAAACCGATTGCCAAAATGATCTCTCATGCCACACACGCGCAAGAGCCAGAATGGTTCTCTACCGCGCCTTTAGGAGCTACGCAAAAAGCTTTAGCCAAAGCGGGTTGGAGCGTCGCGGATGTGGATCTGTGGGAAATTAACGAAGCCTTTGCGGTTGTGCCTTTGGCACTGATGACGGAGCTCAATCTCTCGCACGACATCGTTAATGTGAATGGCGGTGCGTGTGCGCTGGGCCATCCGATTGGCGCATCAGGCGCTCGCATTATCGTGACCTTGATTCATGCCTTGCAAGCACGTGGCAAGAAGCGCGGCCTTGCTACGCTATGCATTGGCGGAGGCGAAGGTACAGCTACCACCATTGAGTTAATTGACTAAGCTCTTGGTTTTTATGCTTTGCTTTTAATGACCTTCAGGTCGAT
>CANBRV010000148.1 GCA_947372005.1 Comamonadaceae bacterium
TTTGGCATGCGCCCCGAGCAGCAAGCTGCCGTGGAGAAAGCGATTGTTTATTTCAAAAGTTTTAACGCAGAAAACAAAGACAAGACACCGCACTTTTTATGGAACGCCAAGATGCGTTTTGGCAAGACGTTTGCCGCGTACCAACTTGCTAAAAAAATGGGCTGGACAAAGATTTTGGTTTTGACTTTTAAGCCTGCGGTGCAAAACGCTTGGCAAGAGGATTTAGACAATCACTTAGATTTTGCTGGCTGGCAATTTATTAGTCGCACTAACCTGCCGTTTGAGCAAGCCGATAAAACAAAACCCATTGTGTGCTTTGGCTCTTTCCAAGATTACCTTGGCAAAAACTCCGCAGGCGGCATTAAGGCGCGCAACGAGTGGGTGCACACCACCAACTGGGACTGTGTGGTGTTTGACGAATACCACTACGGCGCGTGGCGCGACACCGCCAAGGAGTTGTTTGAAGCGGAAGATAAGCGCGAGGTCTCGTTTGCCGAGGGCGCTGGCATTGAGTATTTTGAAGAGGGCAATATGCCCATCACCACACGTGCATATTTGTATTTGTCGGGCACACCCTTTCGGGCGATTGCTTCGGGCGAATTTATTGAAGAGCAAATCTACAACTGGACATATTCGGACGAGCAACGCGCCAAGGAAGCGTGGCCAGCAGACAAGAACACGAGTTCTAGCGCAAACCCTTATGCCGCCTTGCCCCGCATGGTGATGCTCACGTATCAATTGCCAGATGCCATCCGCGATGTAGCGAAGAAAGGCGAATATAACGAGTTCGATTTGAACGTGTTTTTTACTGCCACGGGCGAGGGTTTGCAAGCCAAATTCACCTACACAGACGAGGTGCAAAAGTGGCTGGATTTGATTCGCGGCTCGTTTGCAGAAACAACCATCGACAACTTGAAGCTTGGCGCTGAAAAGCCGCCCATGCCCTTTTCGGATGTGCGCCTGCTCAACGTGCTCTCACATACGTTTTGGTTTTTGCCTACAGTGGCAAGTTGCCACGCCATGCACAACTTGATTGCCCAAAAGCAAAATAAGTTTTATCAAGATTACACTGTGGTTGTAGCAGCGGGCAATGACGCAGGCATTGGCGTAGAGGCGCTGCCGCCCGTGAAGCAGGCGATGGGCAATCCGCTCAAAACCAAGACGATCACGCTGTCATGCGGCAAGCTGACCACAGGCGTGTCGATTGCGCCGTGGACGGGGATTTTGATGCTGCGCAACGTCACCAGCCCCGAGACGTATTTTCAAGCCGCGTTCAGGGTGCAAACGCCGTGGGTGTTGCGTGGTCACAACCCCAACGAACCTAACAACGAACTGATCGTTAAAAACGAATGCTATGTGTTTGACTTTGCGCCCGACCGAGCGCTCAGGCAAATTGCCGATTACAGCTGCCGCTTGAATGTGGATGAAACCAACCCCGAAGCCAAGGTTGCCGAGTTCGTTCACTTTCTACCCGTGCTGGCGTATGACGGCAGCTCGATGAAACAGATTGATGCGGCAGGCATTTTGGACATGGCGATGAGCGGCACAACAGCCACACTGCTGGCGCGGCGCTGGGAAAGCGCGTTGCTAGTCAACGTGGATAACAACACGTTAGAGCGCTTGATGAAAGACGAGAAGGCAATGACGGCCTTGATGAGTATTGAGGGCTTTCGCAGCTTGAACCAAGACATTCAAACCATCATCAATAAGTCTGAGTCCGTCAAAAAAGCCAAACAAGAAGCGAATGAGCAGGATTTAACTAAGGCCGAAAAGAAAAAACTCACCGAAGAAGAAAAAGAATACAAATCTCTGCGTAAGCAAATTCAAGACAAGCTCATCAAGTTCGCTACTCGCGTACCTGTGTTCATGTACCTAACCGATCACCGTGAACGCAGCTTAAAAGATGTGATTACCCAGTTAGAGCCTGCGCTCTTTAAAAAGGTAACGGGGTTGTCACAAAAAGACTTTGAACTCTTGGTGAGCTTGAACGTGTTTAACAGCGGCCTGATGAATGACGCCGTGTACAAGTTCAAACGCTACGAAGACGCCAGCCTAGAGTACACGGGCATTGCCAAACACTTAGACCAGCCCGTGGGTTTGTACGACACTGTATTGTCGGTGGCGGATTATCGTGGCGACAAATAAATCTATGGGTATCTTTATTTGAATTAAATGATACCTATAGGTTAAGCATTTCTAACGCCGCCGCCACCTCACCCACCACCCCCGCCCAATCACGCGGCGTACTTTGATGAATGAGCCTGACGCTGGGATACCACGGACTATCGGTTCGGTGATCTAACCAGCGCCAGCAGCCGTTGTAGCGCGACAAGATCCATGTGGGCTTGCCCATGCTTGCCGCCAAATGTGCAACCGCCGTGTCGCACGAAATCACCAAATCCAAGTTGGCAACAAGGGCTGCGGTATCCGTCCAGTCGTTTAAATCTGCCGTCAGGTCGAGCAGATTGGTGCCTTTAGGAATCTCGCCGCCTTTTTGCAAACTCACCCACTGGATGCCCTGCAAATCCAATAACGGCCTCAAATATTCAAAATCAATCGAGCGCTCGGCGTCCATTTTTGCGGCTAGCGGATTCGTTGTACGCATGAGGCCCGACCAAACAAGGCCGACTTGTTTTGCAATTTTGTTGCCCTGCGTGACTTGCTGGATATGGCCTGCAAGCCGATTTTTCCAGTGCAAGACCTCTTCGTCTTTTGCAAAAATATACGGAATGGGGGCGGGAATTTTGTCCACTGAGTCTGTGCCACAGGCCAGCGGCAAGCTCATCATGGGACACTGCACATCAAACGGCGGCAGGGGCTCGTTGTCCGCCACCACCGCTATGCCGTGCTGCGCATACGATTGGCGCAAGAGCTTGGCCATGGGCTCGCGCACGTACAAAAATACGGTCGCGCCAAGCGCTGCTACTTTTGGGGCATAGCGACAAAATTGCAATGTGTCGCCAAAGCCTTGCTCGGCCCACAAACAAATGGTTTTGCCAACAATGGAAAAGTCGCCCACCCACAAGGGCTGCGCCAAATGTCGCCAGCCGCGCTTGGCGGGGTCAGCCTCCCAACGACCTTCGTTTTTTTGCCAGCGTGCTTCGTGCAACGGCCAGCCTTCTTTGAAGTCGCCCAGCATCAACCGCGTCACGCATTCGTTCCAGTGCGCATCAAGGTACTCTGGGTCTAGCTCTCCCGCCTTAATAAAGCATGCCAACGCTTCTGTGTATCGCCGCGTCTCGTATAGGGCAACCCCGTCTTCATATTGGCCTTGTGCGGGCGATAGTGAAAAGTCCATAGCGTTCGATTTTATTGTCGGTTAGCATGTCGGCATGACCACAATGGCATCACCGTCTCTTGACGACAAATACACACAAGCCAGCGGTTGGATTTACCTCAGCGGTAACCAAGCCCTCGTGCGGCTTCCGATTCAACAACGCCTGCGCGATGCAGCAGCGGGACATAACACCGGCGCGTATGTGTCGGGTTATCGCGGCTCGCCGCTGGGTCGTTTTGATATGGAGATGTGGCGAGCCAAGTCCATCTTGCAATCGCACAACATTCAGTTCCGCGCGGCCGTGAATGAAGACCTCGCTGCCACAGCACTCTGGGGCTCGCAGTACATCGGCAGCTTCCCGGGCAACAAGGTGGACGGCGTATTTGGCATTTGGTATGGCAAAGGACCTGGCGTGGACAGATCGGGCGATGTGTTCCGCCACGCCAACAGCGCAGGGACGTCGCCACTGGGCGGCGTAGTCGCACTGGCTGGCGACGATCACGGCGCGAAGAGCTCAACGATTGTTAACTTTTCAGATCAAATTTTTCAGGCAACGGGCATGCCTGTTTTGTATCCATCCAATACGCAGGAGTTACTGGATTTTGGCTTGCACGCCATCGCCATGTCGCGCTTTAGCGGCTGCTGGGTCGGCATGAAGGTCGTCACCGATGTGGTGGAGGGCGGTGGCACTATTTATGTAGGACTCGACTCACCAAAAATTGTGCTGCCCGAGCTGGAAGCCTCGCCAGCATTGGGTTTGCAAGGGCGCAGCATCCGCGCAGTGGACACCATGCTGCCGCAGGAAGATAGGCTCTACAACCATAAGCTGCATGCGGCGCTGGCGTATGTGCGAGCGAATGGGCTTAACAAAGTAACTCATGGTGGTGGTAAAAAAGTTGGCATCATTTCAAGCGGCAAGTCCTATCAAGATCTGCTGCAAGCCTTGTCGGATATGGGTTTGGACGATGCGGCGCTCACAAAATTGGGTGTGTCGATTGCCAAAATTGGTTGCACTTGGCCGCTGGATCCCGACTTTGTGCGCGAGTTTGCAAGCGGGCTTGAGACGCTCTTGGTCATCGAAGAAAAACGTCCGCTATTAGAAGACCAAATCAAAGCGTCGCTGTTTGACACCTCGCTGCGCCCTCGCATCGTTGGCAAGTACACGGGCAATCATGCGTATGCAACGGATCGCGGCGCTGGCGTGATGCCATCCGTGGGCGAGACAAATCCGACACTAATTGCTAAATCATTGGTGGAATTACTTGGCCTGCAGCCCACATCCTGTATGGCCTCCGAGGCACACGCCCTGCAAGCCAGTGCAGGCGTGGTCTCCAAGCCCGTCATTCGCGCGCCCAGCTTTTGTTCGGGCTGTCCGCACAACCGCTCGACCAAGTTGCCCGAAGGCTCGCGTGCGCTGGCGGGCATTGGTTGCCACACGATTGCGATGCTGCAAAACCCACTGACCACCACCACCGTCTCGCACATGGGCGGCGAAGGCGCGATGTGGTTGGGGCAACAACCATTCACTGAAGAAAAACACGTGTTCGCCAATATGGGCGATGGCACGTATTTCCATTCGGGCTTTCTGGCCATTCGGCAAGCCATTGCGGCGCATGCGCCCATGACCTACAAAATTTTGGTGAACGGCTTTGTGTCTATGACGGGTGGACAACCTGTCGATGGCGAACTGACGATTCCGCGCATGGCCGCCGAGTTAGTGGCAGAGGGCGCGAAAGAGGTGGTGGTGGTCAGTGACGATCCTGATAAATACTCGGACACACCCGAGCTGCAATTGCCACCTTCTGTAACGGTTTATCACCGTAGCGAGCTAGAGCTGGTGCAGCGACGCTTACGCGAGATTTCGGATCTCACGATTTTGATTTATGACCAAGCTTGCGCGACCGAGCGGCGGCGCTTGCGCAAACGCGGCAAATGGGTCGATCCACAAAAACGCAGCTTTATTAATCAAGCCGTGTGCGAGGGTTGCGGCGATTGCGGCAAGGTGTCTAACTGTATGTCGATCGAGCCTGTGGAGACGGCGCTTGGGCGCAAGCGGCGGATCAACCAAGGCTCTTGTAATAAGGATTACACCTGCGTGGAGGGGTTTTGTCCTAGTTTAGTGACGGTGCACGGGGGGGCTTTGCGCAAGTCGTCAGCAAGTCAAACGAGCCAATCGGCGGGTAAGGTGGAAGCCGATTTCGAGGTGCGAAGCAGATCGTATGAGGCGCCCGCCTTACCTGCCGATTGGCGGACTCCACTACCGACTATTGAGCGCCCAACAAACAAAGCCATCAGCATCCTCATCACAGGCATTGGCGGCACAGGCGTGGTCACGATTGGTCAAACGCTGGGCATGGCGGCGCATTTAGACGGTCTGCGTTGCACGATTTTGGATGTGACGGGTTTGGCGCAAAAGTACGGCGCGGTGATGTCACATGTGCGCATTGCCGCTGACGACAACCAACTAGGCGCGAACCGCATTTCTACGGGCGAAGCCGATACGCTGATTGGTTGCGATTTGATTGTGAGCGCGGGTGCGGAGTGCAT
>CANBRV010000149.1 GCA_947372005.1 Comamonadaceae bacterium
CGGCGCTGCAAAGCGTACAAGCTTGGGTGGCAGCTAAGCTCTAAGCGGGGCTTTACTTCTGTGACAAAACCCAAGTCACTAAGGTCTTCGCTTCGGCTTCAGTGACTTGCGGATTGGCAGGCATAAAGCCTCCCCATACGCCGCCGCCACCTTTCATCACTTTTGTGGTGAGCTTGGCAAGTGCATCTTTTTGACCGGCGTATTTTGCTGCAACGTCTTTGTAGGCGGGGCCTAGCAGCTTTTTATCGATAGCATGACAGGCCATGCAATTTTTCTCTGTGGCTAGTTTTTGATTCGCCAAAGCTGATTGGCTTATTGCCAGAGCTGCGACGACGAGAGCCAATGTTAATGCGATTTTTTTCATTATTTTTTCTTAAAAAATTTAATATAAATCAAGTACAGCGCCCTTGCTAGCGCTGGACGCGTTAAAGGCGAACTTGGCTTGCACGCCGCGCGTATAACGAGGCTCTGGTTGCTTCCAAGCTGCACGGCGAGTGGCGATGGTGGCTTCATCCACATTGAGCTGGAGTAGCAACTGCTTGGCATCAATCGTGACGCTGTCGCCGTTTTCAATCAAGGCAATCACGCCGCCCGCGTAGGCTTCTGGAGCAACATGGCCAACCACCATGCCCCATGTGCCGCCACTAAAGCGGCCATCGGTAATCAGGCCCACTGTCTCACCTAGGCCTGCGCCAATGAGTGCGCCCGTGGGAGCCAGCATCTCAGGCATGCCGGGGCCGCCTTTGGGGCCGAGGTAGCGCAAAATCATGACATCGCCGTGGGTAATCTTGCCATCCAAAATAGCTTTGAGTGCGGACTGCTCGTCGTCAAAACACTTGGCCGGCCCAGTAATGACTGGGTTTTTGAGTCCTGTGATTTTGGCAACTGCGCCTTCAGGCGAGATATTGCCTTTCAAAATGGCGAGGTGGCCTTCTTTGTAGAGTGCTTTGTCGATGCTGCGAATCACGTCTTGATCGGCACGCGGGCTATCTGGCACATCTTTCAAAACTTCAGCAATAGTTTGGCCTGAAATCGTCATGCAGTCACCGTGTAGCAGTCCTGCATTGAGCAAAACTTTCATGACTTGCGGAATACCACCAGCAAGATGGAGATCGACCGCCAGATACTTGCCCGATGGCTTCAAGTCGCAAATCACAGGGACTTTTTTGCGCATACGCTCAAAGTCATCAATGGTGAATTCGACGCCTGCGGCGTGGGAAATTGCCAAGAAGTGCAGCACTGCGTTTGTTGAGCCGCCTGTTGCCATGATGACGGCAACGGCGTTCTCAAGCGCTTTCTTCGTCACGATGTCGCGCGGTTTGAGTCCTAGTTTGATTGCATTCATCAGCACTTGTGCGGATTCTTTGGCAGAGTTTTGCTTCTCGTCGTGCGGGTTCGCCATGGTGGACGAGTAGGGCAGGGACATGCCCAGCGCTTCAAACGATGAACTCATGGTGTTAGCGGTGTACATACCGCCGCAGGAGCCTGGACCTGGCACGGCGCGCATTTCAATTTCGCGCAGGTCTTCGTCACTCATGTTGCCAGCCGCGTTTTGGCCAACGGCTTCAAACACGCTCACGATGTTGAGGTCTTGGCCTTTGTAGCGTCCGGGCAAAATCGTGCCGCCGTAGACATAGATAGCGGGCACATTGGCACGCAGCATGCCCATCATGCCACCTGGCATATTTTTGTCGCAACCACCCACCACCACCACGCCGTCCATCCATTGGCCTTGTACACAGGTTTCGATGCAATCGGAAATGACTTCGCGCGAAACGAGCGAATATTTCATGCCTTCTGTACCCATAGCCATACCGTCAGAAATGGTTGGCGTACCAAAAATCTGTGCGTTGCCGCCAGCTTCTTCAATGCCGGCTACTGCTGCATCCGCTAGTTTTTGCAGGCCGCTGTTGCAAGGAGTAATCGTGCTGTGACCATTGGCAACACCAATCATTGGCTTACCAAAATCAGCTTCTGTGTAGCCCATGGCGTAGTACATGGAGCGATTGGGCGCACGTGATTTTCCTTGCGTGATGTTGTCCGAGCGCAGGTTTTTGAAGTGGATAGTTTGTTCAGTCATGATTCAATTGTAATTAAGCGTTTGGGTAAATCTGAGCAAGTAAATCGGCCACGTTGTCGCCGTGTTTGAGTAAATCGATTTGGCTTTGATCCATAAAACCTTCCTTCATGGAGTGGTGCATGGCTTGTAAAAAAGTGTCGTAATAACCGCGAGTGTTTAAAAATCCAAGTGGTTTGCCGTGATAACCCAGTTGCCGCCACACCCATTGCTCGATGATTTCTTCAAATGTGCCAATGCCGCCTGGCATCGCGATAAAAGCATTGGAACGCTCAGCCATCATGGCTTTGCGTTCATGCATATCTTCCACAACAAATAGCTCTGTGCAACGTGTATTGGCATGTTCGCGCTCCATCAATGCCTGGGGGATCACGCCAATTACATGAGCGCCAGCGTCTAGTGCTGCATTTGCTACGACGCCCATGAGGCCATTTTTGCCACCACCGTAAACCAACTGTCCGCCGCGTTCACCTACCCAGTGACCGACAGCAACGGCCGCCTCTTTGTAGGCGGGGTGATGACCCATGCGGGAGCCGCAATAAACAGCAAGAGAAATAGAGGGCATTGTGATGAGTTTGAAGGGTGTTAAAGAACCTCGCTTGCATGATCTGCAAGCCGTGATCGTTCGCCACGCGCTAGTGTGATATGTCCGCTGTGCGACCAGCCTTTGAACTTATCGACGATGTAGGTTAGACCGCAGGATCCTTCGGTGAGATAGGGCGTATCAATTTGCGCGAGGTTACCCATGAGCACGATCTTCGTGCCTGGACCTGCGCGCGTGACCAATGTTTTGATTTGCTTGGGCGTGAGGTTTTGTGCCTCGTCAATGATGAGGTATTTGTTGAGGAATGTGCGACCGCGCATGAAGTTCATGCTTTTGATTTTGATGCGGCTACGGATAAGGTCTTGCGTCGCAGCCCGTCCCCATTCACCGGCTGTGGTGTCGTTCTTGGCGAGAACTTCTAAGTTGTCGTCCAGCGCACCCATCCATGGGCCCATTTTTTCTTCTTCGGTACCAGGCAAAAAGCCGATGTCTTCGCCCACGCTGACTGTTGCACGAGTGACAATGATTTCTGAATAACGGCGTTCATCAAGTACCTGCGAGAGTCCGCTGGATAAGGCGAGCAGTGTTTTGCCTGTGCCTGCTGTACCCGCCAGTGTAACCAAATCGACTTCTGGATCCATGAGCAAGTTCATAGCGAAATTTTGTTCACGATTACGTGCGTTGACACCCCAGACAGCGTGCTTGACGTGTTGGAAATCTTTGAGTGTTTTTAATGTCGCACTGTCGCCGCGCAGCTCGGTGACGCGCATATAAATGGAAGGCTCGCCTGCTTGCTCGTAGTACAGACATTCGTTAATACGCCAGTCTTGTGTTTGCTTGCCTTTGACTCTGTAGAACGTGTGACCGCCTTGCGTCCAGCTCTCGAGTTGCTTACTTTGCTTGGTCCAAAAATCAACGGGTAGAGCAGACGCACCTGAATACAGGATGTCTCCATCTTCTAGCACTTTGTCGTTTTGGTAGTCCTCAGCTGACAAACCCAGCGCATTGGCTTTAATGCGCATGTTGATGTCTTTGGACACCAGTACCACTTCACGAGCCTTGCTTGACGCAGCCTCTGCCGCTTTTAGCGAATGAACAACTGCCAAAATTTGATTATCGGCTTTGCCTTGTGGCAGGCTCATTGGCAAATCAGCAATGAGCAGCGATGTTTGAAAGAAGAGCTTGCCAGTGGCTGCACTATGGCCGGTAGCATCTAATGCGACACCAGCCGTCATCTTGTCCATATTTTCACCCGCCAAACTGAGCAAGCTATCCAGCCAGCGGCTAGTTTGGCGTGCGTTACGGGCGACTTCTGTCATGCCTTTTTTGTGCGAGTCGAGCTCTTCGAGCACGATCATTGGCAAGTAAACATCGTGCTCTTCAAAACGGAAGAGGCACATGGGGTCGTGCATCAGCACATTGGTATCTAATACAAACAGACGACGGGGTCCTTTGCGCTGTTTTTGTGGTTTTGCCGTTGGCCTAGGTGCCTCGCGCAATACGATTGCAGGCGCCGGCGTAGTTGGCAAAAGTATTTCTTGCTCTTTTGCGCGCTCTATAGGTCTTGGGAGCTTAGCCCCCGCTTTCGGCTTGGGGGGCGATGGCAATGGCATATTTATTCCTGTTGAATTACTCTTCTACAGTTTCAGCAGCAACTTTAGCTGCAGCTTTTTCAGATTTTTTGAGAGCTTTGACGGCTTTTAAAACTTCGTCAACATGGCCAGGAACTTTAAGGCCGCGCCACTCGGCAGCCAGCAAACCGTCAGAACCAATCAAGAACGTGCTGCGCTCGATGCCTTTGACTTTTTTGCCATACATGATTTTGTTTTTTACCACGCCAAACATGTGACACATTTTTTCTTCGGTGTCGGCAATCAGCTCAAATGGCAGCTCTAGCTTGGCTTTGAACTCGTCGTGTGATTTCATGTTGTCACGTGACACACCAAAAACGGTTGCGCCTGTTTTGGCGAAGTCTTTGTATTTATCGCGAAACTCCATCGCCTCAGTGGTGCAGCCTGGGGTGTTGTCTTTAGGATAAAAATACAGCACAACGATTTTGCCGAGGTGTGTGAGGTTGGAAACTTCGATGCCGCTGGTGGCTTTGGCTTCAAATTCAGGGATACGTTTGTTAACGGTGACAGCCATGGTAGATTCTTTTCGCAGGAGAGGGCGCTAGGTAAGCGCAAACAACCTCGTATTTTAACCTAGCTAGCTCTCTTGTGGGGTGTTTATTGCAAGGTCTCACCAAGGGTTAACCATTGGCTCTCCAAAGCGGCAAGTTTTGCCGTGGTCACTCTGAGTTGCTCGCTAAGCTGGGAGATTTGCTGTGCAGAGCATGGCTCGCACAGCTGCGCTTCCAGCTTAATTTTCTCTAGCTCATGCTTGGCAATATCGGCTTCGACGGCGTCTAATTCTTTGCGCATTTGATCCAGCTTTGCCTTGCTGTAAGTCACAGCTGGTTTGGCCTCAGGCGCAGGTGCCGCAGGTTTTTGCATAGCCTTTTTTGCGTTTTGTTGGCGTTGTTGGCGTGCCTCTTTGGCTTGCTCCAATAAATAGACTTGGTAGTCGTCAAGGTCGCCATCAAACGGAACAACCGCGCCTTTAGCAACCAGCCAAAACTCGTCGCAGACCGAGCGCAAGAGTGAGCGATCATGGCTGACCAGCATCACCGTACCTTCAAATTCGTTCAGCGCCACAGCCAGTGCCTCGCGGGTTGCCAAGTCCAAATGATTGGTTGGCTCATCAAGCAAGAGCAGATTCGGGCGCTGCCAGACAATCATGGCGAGCACCAGCCGCGCTTTTTCGCCGCCGCTCATGCTGCCGACTTTTTGTTTGACTTGCTCGCCGGTAAAGTTGAACGAGCCAAGGTAGGCGCGGTGATCTTGTTCGCGCGTGCTTTGCCCCGACAGCGAACCTGCCGCCGTCATGCGTCGCACCATATTACTCATGTGATCGAGCGGGTTGTCGTCCTCCACCAACACGTCTAATTCTTGCTGCGCGAAATAGCCAATGTTAAGGCCACGCCCCTCTAGCACCTCGCCGCCAATAGCTTTGATCTCGCGTGCGATGGTCTTCACGACGGTCGATTTACCTTGTCCGTTCGCACCCAAAATGCCAATGCGCTCGCCTGCCAACACCGACTTACTGACGTTCTTCACGATGACTTTTTGTGAGCCGTCGTCCAAG
>CANBRV010000150.1 GCA_947372005.1 Comamonadaceae bacterium
GCGCAAGGCACCATCTACCCCGACGTGATTGAGTCGGGCGGTGCAAAAACCAAGAAGGCCGTCGTCATCAAAAGCCACCACAACGTAGGCGGCCTGCCCGAGCAATTAGGGCTCAAACTGCTAGAGCCACTGCGCGAACTCTTTAAAGATGAAGTGCGCGAACTCGGCGTAGCGCTTGGCCTGCCAGCCGATATGGTCTACCGCCACCCGTTCCCAGGCCCAGGTTTGGGTGTGAGGATTTTGGGCGAAGTCAAAAAAGAATATGCCGATTTGCTGCGCCGCGCGGATCACATCTTCATCGAAGAACTGCGTAATTTCAAAGACGACGCTGGCAAGAGCTGGTACGACCTCACCAGCCAAGCCTTCACCGTGTTCCTGCCCGTCAAATCCGTCGGCGTGATGGGCGACGGCAGAACCTACGACTACGTCGTCGCGCTACGCGCCGTGCAAACCTCAGACTTCATGACCGCAGACTGGGCAGAACTGCCCTACGCGCTACTCAAAAAAGTTTCCAGCCGCATCATCAACGAAGTGCGCGGCATTAACCGCGTGACCTATGACGTGTCGTCTAAGCCGCCTGCGACTATTGAGTGGGAGTGAGGGTAATTTCAATGCAAATCTTACGGGTTTTCAAGCTTGTCGTGATCTAAACGGACACACAGAACTATTTTTAGGAATTTAGTGTGAATTCGACTAAGAAGCAGTTGAGCAGTCCCTTTTCGACTGGAGGAGGAGGCGGTAATTTTGAAACACGAGTTCAAGCAGCGTTCGTGACTTTAATGCTCTGTGGTGGTGTGGCACCTGGGATGCCACCTTGGCCAATTTCAAAGATAAAGCTTCAAGCAAAGCATGCAGGATTTGAAACGGACGACTTCATCGCATATGTTGTTGCTCCGGGCGGTGGGCCCGAGCACAAACTGCTAGCGCAAATTAAACATTCACTTTCGATTACTGAGGGCGACTCGACGTTCCGCGACGTGATTGCAGCGGCATGGCACGACTTCAACAATTCAAAGGTTTTCCAGCGCCAATATGACCAGTTTGCCCTCATAACCGGGCCTTTGAGCGCATTGGATATTGAGTCAACTCGTTGGGTCCTCGAGCATGCGCGCCACTCAGAAAGTTCAAAGGACTTTTTCGACAAAATGGCGCTAGGAAAATTCGTCAGTGATGCGCAACGTAGAAAGCTGCGCGCATTTCAGGCGCAATTGAAGAACGCAATTGGCGCGGATGTACCGGCTGATGAGTGTTGGCAGTTCTTGAAATGCTTTCACCTGCTTGGGTATGACTTGGATATACAGTCTGGCGTCACGCTTTCACTGCTTCACTCTATGGCCGGTCAGTTCGCTGGCGATCAGGCCAAATTTGCGTGGTTGTCGGTCTTGAATGCGGTTCAGGACGCGAATCAGAATGCCGGCACGATTAGCCGAGATAGCCTTCCACCGGAAGTTGTAAAGCTGTTCACCCCGAAGGTGGTCCATCAGCAGCCTGCCACGCTCAAGGTACCCGAGGCTCCCCTGCCAGCCATACCTGTGGTGGTCGTGCCAGCGTTGCCGGTGTCGCATCCAGAGGTATACGTGGTTGCAGCGTTATTGGGTGAGTGGAATGAAGCTAACGAGGCGGATTGCCGACTAGTTTCAAGTATTGCCGGAAGCCCTTTTGATTTGTGGCTCAAATCTGCGCGAGAGGTGCTACTTCAAAGCGGTTCTAGGATTAGATGTAAAGATGGCCATTGGTCGGTTTCAGAGCGATCAAAAGTGCTGTCCGATATTGCCCCACATGTATTCAATGAGCATTTGGATAGGTTTGGTCAGGCCGCTGTTGAAGTTCTAAGTGAAGTCGATCCAAAGTTCGAGTTGCCAGCGGACGAACGCATGCTGGCAAGAATACGAGATAAGCGCATGACATACTCCCGCGCGGCAAGACAAGGTATTGCAGAGGGCCTTGCTATGTTGGGTAACTTGAAGGTGCCTTTGCCTTCATGTAACCACGACAAGATTGACGTCACAGTTTTCGTAGCTGTGCGTCACGTCCTTAACAACGCTTGCGGTCTGGTTTGGGCAAGCCTGAATGACCTCCTTCCATTGTTGGCAGAGGCAAGCTCAAATGCATTTTTGGACGCCGTTGAGGCTGGGTTTCTGCGCAGCCCTAGCCCATTCAACGACGTTTTTGATCAGGAAGAGTCGGGGTTCATGGGGGCGACCTACATGAGCGGGCTACTCTGGGCATTGGAAACACTGGCTTGGGATGCGGAAGACCTAAGTCGCGTGGTGATTTGTTTGGGTGATTTGGCCGCCTTGGACAAAGGGGGCTCCTGGTTAAATCGACCATCAAATTCATTGATCAATATCCTATTGCCTTGGTTGCCCCAAACAACAGCAACGCTTGCGCAACAAGCCGCTGCGGTGCGGGCATTGGTATTGGAATCTCCAGTCATTGGTTGGTCTCTAGTTGTCGGGCTATTGCCAAACAGTCACTCGACAACATCGGGCACGTGCAAACCAGTCTGGCTGAAGTCAATTCCTCTTGATTGGACAGAAGGAATCACCCATCAGGACTATTGGAGCCAAGTTGAAATTTATGCGGGCATTGCTATTGACCTAGCCGTTGCAGATACGAATAGGCTTCCTCAGCTAACAAGTCACTTTGCGGATTTGCCTCCACTAAGTCAGAAACGATTGCTTGCGCTTCTGAGTTCTGATCAAATTTTGACGCTGTCCGAGCTGGAGAGAGAGAAAGTTTGGTCTGTATTGGTGGAGTTAATTTCAAGACACAAGCGGCACCCAACTGCGGCTTGGACGTTGCCAACTGATCGGCTTGTCGAGGCATCATTCGTTGCCCTTCGGATTGCTCCCAGCGATCCGTTAGTGTTATATCAACGACTCTTCTCAAATAACGATTACGACTTGTTCGATAGTGATAGTGACGACTACGAGGGGCAGCAAGCCGAATTGCAGGGTCGTCGTCAAGCCGCAATAGAGTCAATCGCTTCTATGGGGATCAAAGCGGTCATTGAGTTTGCGAGCGTTGTTGAGTCTTCTTGGCAAGTTGGGTTAGCGCTGGGGTCGATAATTTCCAATATCGATACAGATGCAGCGCTGCTTCCGACAATGTTAGACGGCGATGCAAAACTACGGGACACTTTTCTGTCTGGCTTTGTCTTCGCGCGCTTCCAGTCCGGCGGAATGCCTTGGGTTGAACAGCTCAAGATTGACGGGTGGTCCAGGGAGCAAAAAGGGCAGTTCCTTGCGTTCCTACCTTTCGCTGCAGAGCTGTGGGCCATGGTGTCACGGGTTTTGGGCAAAGATGAGTCTCCTTACTGGACACGTACGCAAGCGAATGCGTTTCAAACTAATGGTCCGCTGGATGTCGCGATTGATCAGTTGCTTCGCTACGGGCGGCCGTACGCTGCAATACGGTGTCTAGGGAAGTTACGACACGGGAAAATGCCTATTGAAGGTATAAAGATTGTGAAAGCTCTGCTGGAAGCGCTCCAATCCTCTGAACCAGCTTGGCAAACGGATAGCCATCAGATAGTTGAACTAATCAAGTTCTTGCAAGAAGACAGTGCAGTCAACCCGGACGATGTGGCAAAGATCGAATGGGCGTACTTACGACTGCTCGATCATGGCCACAGCAGCAGCCCCAAGGCACTCGAACGGCGCATGGCTAAGGAGCCTGATTTTTATTTAGAAGTGATTCGCCAAGTTTTTCGGTCAAAAAATGATGACCAACAAGTCCGACCCGAGGCAACCGAAGACGAGAAAGCCATTGCGTCCAATGCCTACCGGCTGTTGAATCGTTGGCAAAGGCCACCGGGACTAGTCGATGATGGTCTTTTTGACTCGAAAGCGCTGAACGCGTGGCTAGATGAAGTGAAGCGGAAAAGTGCAGAGTCGGGGCACTTTGAAATTGCAATGAGTGTAGTTGGTCAAGTAATGACCCATGCGCCTGCTGATCCTGGTGGCTTGTGGATTGATCGAGCTGCAGCCGCTGCACTGAATGGACGGGATGTAGAGGCGATGCGAGACGGCTTTCGTACGCAACTGTTTAACTCACGTGGCGTGTTTTCACCGACTGGTGGTGTCGGGGAGCGCGCGCTGACTACCAAATACAAATTGCGTGCGGCGCAAGCGGATGAAGCCGGGTTCACGAGACTGGCCACTACTCTGCGTGACCTTGCAGATTCTTATGAAAAAGAGGCAAAGCATGAGGCTGGCAATTAAAAATTTTCTTATAAAGAGTACCCATGAGCGGCTACACCATCATCGGAATCAAGAGCACACCTCGCGCAGAAGTGTTTTTACGACGCACTGTTGGTTTTTAAAGCGTAAACAAGTGTGAGTAAAAAACAAATCGCACAGCACCACCACACAACCTTTGAAAGCATCAAACATAGCGATGCCAAAGTTCAAGAGTTTTGGTTGGCGCGGACGTTTGCTAAGGTGCTTGATTCCGCGCAGTACCGTCATTTGAGGATTCCTCGGTAGTTCGAACTTGATGGCGTGCGGGTATTAAATACTGTTATAATTAACAGTATTTAAGTCGAAAGACTAAGCAGTACCGCAAAGGAGCGCTCCATGGAATCAAAGATCGCTAAAAGTAAAAAAACGATGATTACCGTTCAGGGCACGGCTATAACGATCCTGACGCAGCGCGAAGATAACTATATTTCGTTGACTGACATGCTGAAAGCCAAAGACGGGGATTTTTTCATATCGGATTGGCTGCGAAATCGCAATACAGTTGAGTTCTTGGGCATTTGGGAGCAGGTCAACAACCCGAGTTTTAATTATGGCGAATTCGCCACAATTAAAAGCCAAGTAGGGTTGAACAGCTACAAAATCAGTGTCAAAGAATGGGTTGAAAAAACCAATGCTATCGGGCTACGCGCCACGACTGGCCGCTACGGTGGTACCTATCCACACGGACGCGATCAAAGCCCATTTAATACCAGCCAAGATTACGGCAGAGCAAGCTCGGTTGACCTATGCCAGTGAAGCTGATGTGCTGAATATGGCGCTGTTTGGACAAACGGCTAAACAATGGCGGGATGTGCATCCCGGTATCGAAGGCAATATGCGTGATGAGGCGGATGTCACTCAGCTTTTGGTGCTGGCCAATTTGGAGAGTCTGAATGCTGAATTCATCCACATGGAACTTTCGCAGTCGGAGCGCCTACTCAAGCTGAACCAAAATGCGATTCGCCAACTACAAAGCCTGACAGCGCATCTGAACAATAGCTCTGCACAGCTGACACTCGGCAAGGGGCAGATACTTATTAAGAAGCGATAAGTTAGGATTCAATTTTTAGGAGCAAACCATGACAAAAGTTCGCGTAGCCGGTTTCAGCGTATCCATCGACGGTTTCGGTGCTGGCGTAGAGCAAGGTCTTGTCCAGCCACTAGGCAAAGATGGCGCAGAGCTGATGCAATGGATTTTCCCGACCCGTTATTTTTTCGCCATGCAAGGCAAGGAAGGCGGCACGACTGGCGTGGACGACCGCTT
Source organism: Comamonadaceae bacterium (assembly GCA_947372005.1). Taxonomy (GTDB): domain Bacteria; phylum Pseudomonadota; class Gammaproteobacteria; order Burkholderiales; family Burkholderiaceae_C; genus JASGCK01. The sequence goes on from CANBRV010000150.1 coordinate 5,509, forward strand.
TGCGCATAGGGCTATGGACGGATTTGGTGCTTTCATTCTTGGCCGCAATATGTTTGGGCCTGTGCGTGGCGAGTGGACGGACGACGAATGGAAGGGTTGGTGGGGCGCTAACCCGCCCTATCACGCGCCGACTTTCATACTGACCCACCACCCACGCGCATCCATTGAAATGGAAGGCGGCACGGTCTTTCATTTTGTGACCGAAGGCATTGAGGCTGCGATGCAGCGTGCAAGACAAGCTGCTGGCGACAAGGACATCAAAAT
>CANBRV010000151.1 GCA_947372005.1 Comamonadaceae bacterium
AACCTCTTGGCCAACGTCAGCAGCGATCTGTTCTACTTTAATTTTTTCACCAACAGCAACTTTGTATTGTTTGCCGCCAGTTTTTATGACTGCGTACATATGAACCTTAAGATTAAAAGATCTTCCCTGAACCATTCAGGCGAAGCCCATCATTATAGCTTGGGATAAGATTGGCATCTATGACTGCTGTTTTGCCTCCCCCTCTTTACCAATCCCTTGTTCAGGCCGATATGCAAGCGGTGGATGCCGTGATCGAGCAAAGACTCGACTCTAGCGTTCCTTTGGTGGGTCAAGTGTCTACCTATATCATTACTGCCGGCGGTAAACGGTTGCGACCTGTTCTCTTGCTTTTGATGTGCGGGGCCATTGGGTATAAAGAGCCTAATAGGCTTGCTATGGCGGCTGTCGTGGAGTTTATTCATACGGCCACCTTGCTGCACGACGATGTGGTGGATGAGTCCACGCTACGCCGTGGTCGTCCGACTGCAAATGAATCATTTGGTAATCCTGCCAGCGTGCTGGTGGGTGACTTCTTGTATTCGCGGGCGTTTCAGATGATGGTCGAGACGGACAACATGCGTGTGCTCGCTACGTTGGCTGAAGCGACCAATGTCATTGCTGAGGGCGAGGTTATGCAGCTGATGAATATGCATGACGCATCGTTAACGCCAGAAGCGTATTTGCATGTGATTGAATCTAAAACGGCGAAGCTGTTTGAGGCGAGCAGTCGCTTGGCCGCTATTTTGAGCGGTGCCGATGCCTCGATAGAGCAAGCCTGTGCTGCATATGGCGCAGCTCTGGGAACCGCATTTCAGCTGATTGATGATGTACTTGACTATGCAGGCGATGCAGCCGAGATGGGTAAAAACTTAGGTGATGATTTGCGTGAAGGTAAGACTACATTGCCACTCATTTTTGCGATGCAACGCGCAGAACAAGCAGATCAAGACATGATTCGTAAGGCTATTGAAGACGGCGATGTGATGCAGCTAGAGGCTATTAGTCGCATTGTGAAATCTAGCGGCGCATTAGATGCGAGCATGAACTTTGCTAGAGCGCAAGCTGAGCGTGCTGTGAAAGCTTTACAGCCTTTGCCGGAGAGCCCTTATAAAAAGGCCTTACTTGAGTTGCCGCTGCTATCTTTGCAGAGAAAAAATTAGTGCCATGAGCTTGTTCTACATCACGCCTACCTTTGCGATGACAGCATTTGCACTCGTTGGGCTGTGCATTGGTAGTTTTTTAAATGTGGTGATTTATCGGTTGCCAAAAATTTTAGAGGCTCAGTTTGAGGCGGAGTCATCGTCTCTTAGCCTGAGTCATCCACCTTCTACATGCGGCAGTTGTGGACACCGTATTCGGTGGTTTGAAAATATTCCAATCGTCAGTTTTATTTTTCTGCGTGGTCGCTGTTCTGCATGCCATGCCAAGATCAGTCTGCGTTATCCCCTCATCGAATTGGCAACTAGTGTTATTTTTGCGTACTGTGCATGGCGCTGGCATTTCACAGTGACTGCCGCCGCGTATGCTTTGTTTGGCGCAGCTTTGCTTGCATTAGCCATGATTGATTGGGATACAACCTATTTGCCAGACGATATAACTGTGCCTCTTACTTGGGGTGGTCTTGTGGTCGTCGGTCTGGGACTTTTGCCCTCGCTCACTTTGCGTCAATCATTAGCGGGCGCTTGTGCTGGCTATCTATCGCTATGGCTCGTTTTTTGGATGTTTAAATTATTGACGCATCGTGATGGCATGGGCTATGGCGATTTCAAATTCTTGGCAGCTATTGGGGCTTGGCTAGGCTGGCAAGCTTTGATTCCTGTGGTGTTGGTTGCCGCAAGTTTCGGTGCTGTAGTGGGGCTTGTTATGAAGTGGACGCACCGCGAGCGCGAAATTGATGGCGTGAGTGGTTACGTTCCTTTCGGCCCATTTTTAGCATTTGGTGCAGCGCTTGAACTTGTGACGGGTTGGCAGCTATGAGATTGATCGGTCTCACGGGCGGCATGGGTAGTGGCAAAAGCACCGTCGCCCATATGCTGCATGAGCTAGGCGCAACCATTGTGGATGCGGATGCGATTTCGCGTGCTACAACAGCCGCTGGTGGCAGTGCAATGACTGCTATTCGCTCAGTCTTTGGCAATGACTTTGTCGATAGCACCGGGGCACTTGATCGCACCAAAATGCGTGAGTTGGTTTTTGCAGACGATCGCGCCAAACAAAAATTAGAGTCCATCACGCATCCGCTGATTAAACAAGCCATGCAAGATCAGATCTTGGCAGCAAAAACACTTTTGGTTGTTCTTGATTTGCCGTTGCTAGCCGAGCGCACGAGCTTTGACGGCTGGAAGCCCCTGCTAGATGCAGTCGTTGTTGTCGATTGTTTGGAGAGTACGCAAATTGCACGTGTGATGGCGCGGAATCAAATGCTCGAGTCGCAAGTGTGCGCAGTAATAAACAGTCAGGCATCACGGCAATCACGGTTAGCGATTGCCGATGTGGTTATTACCAATGAAGGCTTGACACTGCTTGCCCTTAAACTTGAAGTAGCCAGTGCATTTGCAAAACTGCAATAATCGACCCGTGATTTTTTACGAACATCCTTTTAACGAACGCATCCGAACGTATTTACGTTTGGAGCACTTGTACGCTCGGATGGACGCATTGGTCGCTCGTGATTCAGCGATTGACCACCACTATGCGCTGTCTACTTTGTTTGAAATTATGGACATTGCCGGCCGTGCCGAATTGAAGACGGATGTTCTTAAAGATCTCGACAAACAAAAAAATGCGTTGCTCCCCTATCGTGGCAATCCCGCGATTGATGAGGCCGCGTTGAACCATGTGATTGCAGAGCTCGATCAATCCTTTGCTAGCCTGAGCCAAACGCCTGGTCGCGTTGGTGGTTCGCTGGGTGAGAATGATTGGCTGATGTCGGTACGCAGTCGCGCTAGCATTCCAGGCGGGACTTGCTCATTTGATTTGCCAGCTTATTATGCGTGGCAGCACTTGGAGGCATCTGCACGCCAACAAGACTTGAAGCCTTGGATAGAAGCGGTGAAGCCGATGCACACGGCCGTGACGCTTCTGATGCGTTTGGTTCGCGAATCGGGTAGTCCACAAAAAATGATTGCCGTGGCGGGACATTTCCAGCAATACGTGCAGCAGGGAAAGCCTTATCAATTGGTGCGTGTGCAGCTGGACGAGGGTCTTGGTGTCGTTCCAGAGATGTCGGTCAATCGACTTTTGGTGACGGCGCGATTTGTTAAATTCTCAGTCACCGAGCGAGCGCTACAAACGCCAAGTGATATTTCGTTTGAATTGACACTTTGTCATTAATGCTTCTTGGCTGCGTCTAGCAGCCAGCCCAATACGGGTAGGGCACCCGGCAAGATGGGCGTGACGCTAGGGGGCAATGTCACCCATTCAAAAGCTTGACCTTCATGCATGGTCAGCTCACCACTCCATTGACTCACTTTGCAAAAATGCAGCCTAACTAAGGCATGCGGATAATCCACCATTTGCTCACGCCAAACGCTAGTGTGCTCCGCACTAATGGTGACGCCGATTTCTTCAATGAGCTCACGTCGCAGCGCGTGTACCACCTTCTCACCAGTCTCTAATTTGCCGCCTGGAAATTCCCAGTAGCCCGCATAGACTTTACCTTCGGGGCGGGTCGTCATAAGGTAGCGACCTTCGCTATCTACCAAAACGCCAACGGCAACCTCGGTAATTTTTCTATCTGCGCCACCAATGCGAGCTAAGCTTCCATCTGCAACCAAAGGCTTAGACATGCTGAGCTTTGTTTTGATTGCCGACATAATCTTTAGCAAACTGATACGCCACGCGGCCTGAGCGCGAGCCGCGCTCCAGTGCCCACACCAGCGCGTGCGGTCTTGCAGCTGCAAATTCGCTGCTAGGCACACCCAAATGCGCAAGCCACTGATTCGCAATCGTGAGGTACTCATCCTGCGTAAACGGATAAAAACTCACCCACAGGCCAAAGCGTTCAGAGAGCGAAATCTTTTCTTCCACGCCTTCACCAGGATGCACTTCGCCATCTTCGGTGTGCTGGTACGTGAGGTTTTCTTTCATGTACTCGGGCAGCAAATGGCGGCGGTTGCTAGTGGCATAAATCAGCACATTCGGTGTAGACGCTGCCACTGACCCATCGAGAACTGATTTCAAAGCCTTATAGCTAGACTCGCCATCTTCAAAGCTCAAATCATCGCAAAACACGATGAATTTTTCAGGGCGATTAGCCGTGATATCGACGATATCGGATAAATCCACGAGGTCGGCTTTATCCACTTCAATCAGCCGTAAACCCTTGTGAGTATTGGCGTTCAGGCAAGCCTTGATAAGCGATGATTTGCCTGTCCCGCGCGCACCAGTTAGCAAAACGTTGTTGGCGGGTAAGCCATTGACAAAGTGCTCCGTGTTCCGAGCAATCTTTTCTTTTTGAACGTCGATCTCTTTTAAGTCACTCAGCGAGAGCTTGGTAACGTGTTGCACCGGTTCTAAGCTGCCATGTCCCGACGCTCGCTTGCGATAACGCCAAGCCACAGCGGCGTTCCAGTCGGGTGCTTGCAAAGGTTGGGGTAGAGCGCGTTCTAGTTTCTCTGTTAGCGTTTCGATGCTGAGGACTAGGCGTTCGATGAGTTGTTCGGTGTTATTCATGATTCTTAAAAAGTTACGATCTGTAATCCGCGTTAATCGTCACGTATTCGTGCGACAAATCGCAAGTCCAAACCGTGTCCGAGACCGTTCCGCGTCCAAGATTGACGCGCACGGTGATTTCAGATTGCTTCATCACACGCTGACCGTCTGCCTCTTGGTAGTCGGGATTGCGCCCACCGTTTTTAGCGACGCACACATCGTCTAAATAGAGATCAATTTTGTTTTGATCGAGATCGGTGATTCCTGCATAACCCACCGCCGCCAAGATGCGCCCGAGATTCGGGTCGCTGGCAAAGAATGCCGTTTTAACAAGTGGCGAGTGTGCAATCGCGTAGCCCACTTTGAGGCACTCTTCTGTCGTTTTCCCGCCTTCAATCGTGACCGTGATGAACTTAGTAGCGCCTTCGCCGTCACGTACGATGCTGTGGGCCAAATACTGTGCGACGTCCAGAAGCGCACTCTTGAAAGTCACGGCAGATGGCGCTTGCAGAGAAGTGATACGCACCATTTTGTTTGCGCAACTGGCCATCACCATAAATGAATCGTTGGTCGATGTGTCGCCGTCCACGCTGATGCGATTGAAGGATGCATTAGCAATTTCCGAGGCCATGGCTTGCAATACTTCGGCATCGATGTTCGCGTCAGTCGCGATATAGCCCAACATCGTCGCCATATTGGGGCGAATCATGCCCGCGCCCTTGCTGATACCCGTGATCGTGACCACGTGCCCATCAATGGTCACTTGCACGCTCTTGGCCTTGGCCTGCGTGTCGGTTGTCATGATGGCGTGCGCGGCGCGGTACCAGTTGTTCTCGCCGACATCTGACTTTAGGTTTTCAATCGCAGCAGGCATGCCAGCCATGACGCGATCCACAGGTAACGGCTCCATGATGACACCAGTGCTAAAAGGTAATACCTGCGTGGCCTGCAAGCCAAGATGCTCGGCAAGCCTTGCACAGCAAGCCTTCGCGTTAGCCAGACCCTCAGCGCCCGTGCCCGCATTGGCATTGCCCGTGTTGATGACGAGGGCACGAACACCGCCTCGGCTGGTGGCTAAAACCTCTTGGCAAATTTGCACAGGCGCAGCGCAAAAAC
>CANBRV010000152.1 GCA_947372005.1 Comamonadaceae bacterium
CAAGCCCATTTACAGCAGTTTTCCACATGACATTGGTGTCGCGGGTAGTGATTGGGCGAAGTGGAAATTTGCCAATTCATTGGCGCTTGATCCACTGGCCGTGAGTACCGTATTTAGCGTGCCGCCCACGCCCGTGAATGCGATGACGATCAAGGCAACTGAGCGTTTACCGCTATTCGCAGCAACTAGCGACACCTACAAAGAATCAGGTTTGTCATTGATGACGCCGCCGCAAAATGACAATCCTGTCAATCTGGCGGCGCTTAAAGCACGCGGTGCCAAGGTGATGATTTATCACGGCGTGAGCGACCCTATTTTTTCGGCAGAAGACACGCGTCAATGGGTGGAGCGTGTCAATACAGCGCAAGGCGGCGATGGCCGTAGCTTTGCACGGTATTTCCCTGTACCAGGCATGAACCATTGCAGTGGCGGACCAGCTGCTGACCAGTTCGACATGCTGACGCCGCTCGTCAAATGGGTCGAGCAAGGCATTGCGCCAGAGGCTGTTGTGGCAACAGCTCGCGGCGCCGGCAATGCGGGCGGTGTGAATGCCGAGGTGCCCAAGGAGTGGGCAGCGAATCGCTCGCGCCCGCTATGCGCTTATCCAACCGTTGCGCGTTACAAAGGTTCGGGTTCGCTGGACGAAGCATCAAACTTTAGTTGCCAATAACTGAAGAGGTTTTTGTGATGAAAAAGAGCATTGCAATTTTTTTTGCGCTTGTGATCGGCATGCCTGCTGCATGGGCTCAGGCTCAAGACTGTACGAGCTTTGCTGCGCAAGCTCCAGCCAGCATGGCTTTGAAGGCGGAAATCTGGCCCGATAGCCCTGCCATCCCTGCGGCAGGAAATGCTCCTGCCGTGCCTGCTCTCAAAGCGCATTGCAAAATTTCTGGGCAAATCCGTGAGCGCGTAGGCGTGAGCGAAAAAGGTGACCCGCGCAAGTTCTATATTGGCTTTGAACTGCGCCTACCTGCCGACTGGAATGGCCGTTTGCTCTATCAAGGCGGTGGCGGCAATGATGGCGTGGTGCGGCCAGCATACGGCCCGCAAGCCACGGGGGACGTGCTTGCGCTCAATCGCGGTTTTGCCGTGGTGACTACGGATGCTGGGCATCAAGGCCCGTGGGCAGACTTCGGTTGGGATGCAGTGGCTAGAGTTGACAATGCCTACAACGCGCACGACTTAGTGGCACAAATGGCAAAGAACTTGGTGGAGCGTTATTACACGAGACCTGCAGCTAAGTCGTACTTTATTGGCTGTTCGGGCGGTGGCAGACAGGCGATGATGTTTACCCAGCGCTTCCCGCAGCATTTTGATGGTGTGATTGCCATGGCGCCTGCGATGCGTGTCTCCAAAGGTGCAACGATTGCGGCGATGTGGGATACGCAAGCTTTGACCGCGATAGCCCCCAAAAATGCAGATGGCAAACCTGTGCTTTCGCAAGCCTTGTCCAATGACGATTTATCGCTCTTGCGCAAAGGCATTTTGGACAAGTGTGATGCGTTGGATGGCGTGCTTGATGGTCTAGTGTCTAACCCTGCCGCATGCAAATTTGATGTTAGATCCCTTCAGTGCAAAGGCGTGAAGCAAGCCTCATGCTTGAGCCGGCCGCAAGTCAGGGCGCTCACAAAGATGTTTACGGGGCCCAAAAATAGTAAGGGCGAAGCGCTTTATACGGGCTGGGCTTGGGACGCGGGCATTGGACATCCTGCTAATGACTGGCGCATGTGGAAGCTAGGGACATCGACTAGCGATAAACCGAATTCGCGCCACGTGTTTTTAATGCAAGATGCTCTGCAAGGTTACTTCGTCACGCCGCCAGATCGCAGCCTTACGGCGCTGGCGTTCAATTTTGATAAAGACCCTGCCCGCATGGATGCCCATTCGTGGATGTTTGATACGGCGGCAGATGCGGAACTTAAAGGCTTTAAAGCACGTGGCGGCAAGCTCTTGATTGCACATGGCATGGCCGATCCGATTTTTTCTCCGCTTGAAAGCGAGGATTACTTTAAGCGCTTACAAGCAACTGAGGGCGGCAAAGACATGAGTCGCTTGTTTCAGATTCCAGGCATGGGGCATTGCGCAGGCGGTGCCACAACCGATAGCTGGGATGGACTCTCTGCTATGGTGGATTGGGTGGAAAAAGGGCAAGCCCCAGAAATGATCATTGCCAAAGGCACACAAGTATTTAAAGATCGCACGCGTCCGCTTTGCGCTTATCCAAAGATTGCCATGTACAGCGGTTCGGGCAATATCGAGGACGCAGCAAACTTTAGTTGCCAGTAATCGCCGACTCCTAAAAAGAGCACCTAGGTGCTCTTTTTTATGCCCCCTACAATTGCGCTATGAGTATTCTTTGCGACACCCAAATTAACGAACTTGCCGCCAAAGGCATGATTGAGCCGTTTAGCCCTACGCAGGTTAAACAGGTCGATGGCAACCGCGTTATTAGCTACGGCACGTCAAGCTATGGCTACGATATTCGCTGCGCCCGCGAGTTCAAAGTCTTTACCAATATCCACAGCACGGTGGTGGATCCTAAAAACTTTGATGAAAAAAGTTTTGTGGATTTTGAGGGTGACTTCTGCATCATTCCTCCCAATAGCTTCGCGCTAGCCCGAACGATGGAGTACTTCCGCATTCCGCGTGATTTACTCACCGTTTGCCTTGGTAAAAGCACGTACGCACGCTGCGGCATCATTGTGAACGTGACGCCGTTTGAACCTGAGTGGGAAGGTTATGTGACGTTAGAGTTTTCTAATACGACACCATTACCTGCCAAAATTTATGCAGGCGAGGGTTGTGCCCAGGTGCTGTTCTTCGAAGCTAGCAAGGTTTGCGAGACTTCGTACAAAGACCGCGGTGGCAAGTATCAGGGGCAAGTCGGCGTGACGTTGCCAAAGACCTAAAAATCATTTCATCAAGGAGCGGACAGCATGCAATGGGACGGCAACCGAGAGTCGGACAATGTCGATGATGTGCGCGGTGATGATGGCGGTGGATCAGGTGGGGGTCTACTCGGTGGCTTAATTGGTGGACGCCATATCAGCGTGGGCGGTATCGTGGTGGCGCTTGTGGCGTCGTATTTTTTGGGTATCAATCCACTCACGGTTTTGGGGTTACTCGACGGTGCCCCGCCGCAGCAACAAGTGCAGCATGCCGATCCTGCACACAGACCGCCAGCTGAAGACGTGCTTGCGAGGCACGTGTCGCAAACCTTGGCAAGTACGGAAGATGTTTGGAACAAGCTCTTTCAGGCAGGCGGCTCGCAGTATCGTGCGCCGCGTTTGGCAATCTTTAGTCGCCAATATCCAACGGCTTGTGGAGAGGGTCAAGCTGCGCAAGGCCCGTTTTATTGTCCAGCCGATCAAAAGGTCTACATTGACCTTGATTTTTATCAAACACTCAAAAATCGCTTAGGTGCACCAGGCGAGTTTGCGCAGGCCTATGTGATTGCGCACGAAGTGGGTCATCACGTGCAAAATTTGCTAGGCATTAGTGGCAAGGTGGATGCGCAGCGGGGGCGCGTGAGTGAGGCGCAGCAAAACGCCTTGTCCGTGCGTTTAGAGCTGCAAGCTGATTGCTTAGCTGGTGTGTGGGGCTACCACGCCAAGAGCCAATTTCACATCGAACAATCCGACGTGGATACGGCTTTGAACGCAGCGACTAAAATAGGCGATGACGCTTTGCAGCGTGCCGCAACAGGTACGGTGCGTCCCGAGAGTTTTACGCACGGGACAAGCGAACAACGAGTCCGCTGGTTTAACACAGGACTACAAAGTGGCAGCATCCAGCGCTGTGACACTTTTAATACACGGGATCTTTAATTCCCTTTTTGTACATTTAATGCCTTTATCTTTTTCTCAATTAAATCTCGCGCCTAATTTGATGCGCGCCGTAGCCGAAATGGGTTACGAAACCATGACCCCCATTCAAGCGCAGGCCATTCCTGTGGTGATTGCAGGCGGTGACGTGATGGGCGCAGCCCAAACGGGAACCGGCAAAACGGCGGCGTTCACACTGCCACTCTTGCAGCGCATGCTTAAACACGAGAGCGCCTCGACTTCGCCCGCCCGCCATCCCGTCCGTGCTTTAGTACTTCTTCCCACTCGCGAATTAGCTGATCAAGTGGCGGGACAAGTTAAGGCGTATGCCAAGTACACACAGCTACGGTCTGCCGTGGTGTTTGGCGGTATGGATATGAAGCCGCAAACGGTGGAGCTTAAAAAAGGCGTGGAAGTGTTGGTTGCCACACCAGGTCGATTGCTCGATCACATCGAAGCCAAAAATGTGTCGCTTGCACAAGTGGAATATGTGGTGCTGGACGAAGCCGACCGCATGCTGGATATCGGATTTTTGCCAGACCTAGAGCGTATCCTGAGCTTTTTGCCCAAGTCGCGCACGACGTTGTTGTTCTCGGCCACGTTCTCGCCCGAGATCAAACGCTTATCGGCTAGCTATTTGCAAAACCCTGTCACGATTGAGGTGGCGCGGCCAAATGAGACCGCATCGACGATTGAGCAAAGTTTTTACAGTGTCAAAGACGACGACAAACGCCGCGCTTTGATCCAGCTTTTAAAAGAAAAAGGCATCAAGCAATCTTTCGTGTTTGTGAATAGCAAGCTGGGATGTGCGCGCCTTGCTAGAAGCCTTGAATCGGCGGGCTTCAAAGCCACGGCGTTGCATGGCGACAAGTCGCAAGACGAGCGTTTGAAGGCGCTCGATGCCTTCAAAAAAGGCGATGTCGACTTGCTGGTGGCAACCGATGTGGCAGCACGCGGGTTAGATATCAAAGACGTGCCTTGCGTATTTAACTATGACATTCCGTTCAATGCTGAAGACTACATCCACCGCATTGGCCGTACAGGCCGCGCGGGTGCGAGCGGCATTGCTGTGAGCTTTGTGGGCGGTAACAACGATATGCGTTTGATGGGAGATATTGAAAAACTCACCAAGCAAAAAATTGATTTGCTGCCAATTGAGTTTGCTGAGCAACAACCCGATATTCGTAAGCAAGGCCATTTCAATTCGGGTCATCGCGTTTGGGATGATGAAGAGAAACGTGGTCACCGTGCTGCACGGGAAGACCGAACAGGCTACGTCCCCAAAACTTTTGCAAGGCCTGCCCCATCCAAGCCGCTCGATCCGTTTTTTACGCAGCCCTATCAGGAACCGAGCGTCGAGTCGCTTGCTCAACATGATGCATTGCAGCCCAATAGCCATGCTGTAAGCGCAAGAGCGGGACTCTCTCCTAATATTAAATCTAAAAAGAAAGTAGCTGCGCTGTTTTCATGATGAAAGTGTTGATAGCACTTATCGGCTTATGCTGCGCCCAATGGGCAGTTGCTGCGCCAGAGGAAATTCAAGTCTACTTGGATGAGTTTGCTGACGCGGGTGAGTTTGGCCTTGATATTCACAGTAACTACGTTGCGACAGTCCAACCAGGTGCGGTGACAAATAATCGCAAGATGTTTCGTGCGACGCCAGAACTAAGCTATGGCATTAATAAAAATTGGGAAGTAGCAGGTTATTGGCTTACGAGTAAGGGACCAGATCAAAACAACGGGCATTTCGTATCGGATGGCATCAAGGCGCGTGTGAAATGGCGCCCTGACTCATCGGTCAATGCCGAAAAGAATGGTTCACCTTGGTACTACGCCATTAACTTTGAAATTGGAAAAGTCAATCCACGCTTCAATGCAGAGCAGCGTTTAGGGCAGCTTAAATTGATCGGCATGTACAAATCGGG
>CANBRV010000153.1 GCA_947372005.1 Comamonadaceae bacterium
CCCGCTGCTTACCCAACGCGTCCTATCAAAATCATCATTGGCTTTGCCCCAGGTGGTTCCACTGATGCGCCCATGCGAACACTGGCTGAGAGCGCATCAAAAATACTGAAGCAACCGATTCTTATTGAAAATAAGCCTGGGGCTGGCGGTACATTGCCGTCGTTCGCACTGCAAACATCTGCGAACGACGGCTACACGCTAGGCATTGCCTCTTTGGGCATTTATCGCCTGCCCTACACCACAGACCTCAAGTGGGATCCCGCAAAAGACCTCAGCTACATCATTGGTCTGACGGGTTACGCGTTTGGCATCGTGGTTCCTACGGCTTCACCCATCAAGACGTGGGGTGACTTTGTAGCTGCCGCTAAAGCCAAGCCGGGCCTTATGACCTACGGCACGCCTGGCGTTGCCACGACCAATCATCTGACCATGGAGCAAATCTCTAGAGCGGCCTCTATCCAACTCAATCACATTCCATACAAAGGATCAGCTGAGTCATTGCAGGCCTTGCTTGCGGGGCAAATCGATTCTGGTGCGGAGACGTCTGCGTGGGCGCCCTTTGTGAAGGACGGAAAAATGCGTTTGCTCGTGACGTGGGGCAACAAGCGCACGGCTAGTTTTCCAAACGTTCCCACATTGAAAGAGGTGGGGATTAATCTTTCACAAACCTCGCATTGGGGTTTGATTGCGCCCAAAGGCACTGATCCTGTCATCATCGAAAAAATACACGCTGCATTTAAACAAGCCATGGAAATGCCTGAATTTAAACAAGTGCTAGCGCGTTACGACATGGAGCCTGAATACCGCAGCCCTAAAGACTTCCATCAATTTGCCATAGACACCATGCGGCAGGAAAAAGTGATTTTGGATGCATTGGGCTTGAGTCGTAAATAAGCTACCAATAAACCGCGAAATTATTTTATGAATACCACTGAATCCTTGCCTTGGAAAAAAACCGCCTGCATCATCTGCGCCCTTAACTGCGGCTTAGAGGTGCAAACCGAAGCGCAATCTGGCGTGGGGCGCATCATCCGCATCCGTGCCGACAAGGCGCATCCTGTCTCGCAGGGCTATTTGTGTGAAAAAGCGCAGCGCATGGACAACTACCAAAACGGCGCGGACAGACTTTCCTCTCCCATGCGGCGCAAGATTGACGGCACGTATGAAGCGGTGGATTGGGATACTGCGATTCGGGAGGTCAGTAGCAAGCTGCAAGCCGCTGCAGCAGCGCACGGCGGCGAGAGCATCTTGTACTACGGCGGCGGCTCGCAGGGCAATCACCTTGGCGCAACGTATGCCGACAACACGATCAAGGCGCTGGGGATTAAGTACCGCTCGAATGCACTCGCGCAAGAAAAAACGGGCGAAGCTTGGGTGCAAGGTCGCATGATCGGCTCGGGCGTTCACTGTGATTTTGAGCATGCCCAAGTGGCTGTCTTCTTGGGCAAAAATCCATGGCAATCACACGGCTTTGCGCGTGCGCGTGTTGTGCTCAAAGAGATTCAAAAAGACCCGAATCGAACGCTTATCGTGATTGATCCATGCAAAACGGCAACGGCTGAAATGGCTGACTATCACCTCGCGGTCAAGCCAGGCACGGACGCTTGGTGCTTGTCCGCCATGATTGCGGTGATTGTGCAAGAAGGTTTGATTGCGAGCGATTGGTTGACCGAGCACGCTACTGGGCTTGCACCTGTACAGGAGGCGTTTAAAGCTATCGACGTGACACGTTACGCCGCTATCTGCGGCGTAGAGGAAGCCTTGATCCGCGAAGTCTCGCGGCGTATTGCCAGCGCCAAAAGTGTGTCGATGTTGGAGGATTTGGGTGTCCAGATGAACATCCACTCCACGCTCAATAGTTACCTTAATCGCCTCGTGTGGTTGTTGACGGGGCACTACGGACGGCAGGGTACGAACAACGCTTTTGTGCCACTCATGAGCATATCCGCGACGGCGCGTGACAACCCAAACCGCAAGGCAAGTGCAACGCAAGACGCTGCGTCGGTACAGTGGAAAAAAAGTCCAGTCACGGGCTTCAAAGTCGTGATGGGACTCATCCCCTGCAACGCAATACCTGAAGAAATTTTGACCGATCACCCCAAGCGATTTCGCGCAATGTTTATCGAGAGCGCCAACCCTGTGCACTCGCTGGCCGATAGCCAAAAAATGCGCGAAGCCATGAGGGCACTCGATTTTTCAGTGGTCATTGATGTGGCCATGAGCGAGACCGCGATGCAGGCCGACTATGTGCTGCCAGCATCCAGTTCGTTTGAAAAAGCTGAAGCAACCTTCTTCAATTTGGAGCTACCTCATAACGCTTTCCATTTACGCCAGCCGCTGTTCGCGGCCAAAGAAGGCACGCTGCCCGAAGCCGAAATTCATTCGCGTTTGGTGGAGTCCATCACGGGCATGGGTGCAGCCGATTACGCTGTTTTAAAAACGGTCGCGCGGCTGGGGCTCTTGCCATTTGCAATCGCGTTTGCATGGCAAAGTGGACGTAATAAACGGGTGGCAAGATTCCCGTCTATTGCTCTGTATCGCACACTGGGCGTGGCTTTGCCAAAAGCCATGTCGGCTGCGGCATCGCTATGGGGCGTTGCGCAAATGTATGTGCGCCAACAGCGCAAAGCCGCTGCGGGTGCAGGTTTTGGCGGCAATGCGGTATTAGCTGGTAACCGTTTATTCAAGGCTATTTTGGGTCAAGCTTCGGGCGTGGTGTTTGCTAAATCGGAGTACACGGATAGCTGGAAGATGGTGCGCAGGCCTGAGAACAAAATCGATCTGTGGATGCCCGAGTTCTTGCCTGAAATTCAATCCTTAGAGGGGGGCTTGCCTAAACCTGACCCAGCCTTCCCCTTCTTTTTATCTGCTGGCGAGCGCCGCACCGAGACGTCCAATACCTCAATCCGCGATATGAGTTGGCACAAAAAAGGCAGTGTCGGTACGCTGCGTTTGTGCGCCGAAGACGCGGCAGCTGTGGGCTGCGAGACGGGCGAGTGGATTAAGTTATCGACACGGCGTGGCTCGGTCACGGTTGAAGTCGAGATTAGTGACGCCATGCAAAGCGGTCATATCTCGCTGCCCAATGGCCTCGGGCTGGACTATGTGCAGGGCGACGGAACGACCGTGCGCAGGGGCGTGTCGCTGAACGAGCTGACATCCACCGCAGACCGCGACCATTTTGTGGGTACGCCTTGGCATAAGCGTGTGCCTGCACGCATTGAGAAAGTAGCGGCATGACAGCCAATAAAAATTCTGCGCTCACGCAAGAAACAGTACTCACCGTCCATCACTGGAACGACACGCTGTTTAGCTTTACGACCACTCGGGGTGATGCGCTGCGCTTTCAATCTGGGCAGTTCGTCATGATTGGTTTGGAGGTCGAAGGCAGACCGCTGCTCCGCGCCTACAGCATCGTCAGCCCGCATTACGAAGAGCACCTAGAGTTTTACAGCATCAAAGTGCCAAACGGTCCTTTGACATCGCGTCTACAGCACTTGCAAGTGGGCGATACAGTTTTGGTTGGGCGCAAACCCACAGGCACGCTACTCAAAGACAACTTACGGCCTGGTCGCAACCTCTATTTGTTTAGCTCAGGTACGGGTTTAGCACCCTTCATGAGCATCGTGCGTGACCCCGACTATTACGAGGCGTACGAGCACATTGTGTTGATTCATGGTGTGCGGCTTGTTAGCGAGCTGGGTTACTACGACGAAATTAAGTCCGCTCTGCCAATGCACGAATACCTTGGTGAGGACGTGCAGCAAAAACTGCGCTACTTCCCCACAGTGACAAGGGAGCCCTTTGCGCAACAAGGACGCATTACTGACTTATTGGAAGAGGGTGCTATTGAGCGCCAGTTTGACCTGCCCACCCTCGATCCGCTTCATGACCGCGTGATGGTGTGCGGCAACCCCAGCGTGCTGGTCGATCTGGTGGCCATATTGCAAGCGCGAGGGTTTGACGAAGGATCAATGCAAAAGCAAGGAAGCTACGTGATTGAGCGTGCTTTTGTAGAGAAGTGACAACGCCTCAATAGCCCATGAACAGTCAGGATCCAGCAGCGTTTGCCGCACAACTCATAGCGCAGCGGCACACAGTGTTGCCCAAAAGATTGATTGAACCTGGCCCAGACGAGACACAGATCAAGCAATTATTTTTGGCAGCAGCGGCTGCACCCGATCACGACCAACTCACGCCTTGGCGTTTTTTAATCATCCCCCAAAACAAACGCGCGGCACTGGGTGATTTGTTTGCAAAAGCGTTGCTGGAACGTGATGACAGTGCAACGCCAGAGCAGGTTTTGGCCGCACGAGACAAGGCCGTTCGCAGTCCATTTTTGATGCTCTTGAGCGTTGATGAAGGCCAGCCACCGTTTGAGATTGATGTGCACGAGCGTGTCTTGAGCGCTGGTTGCGCGGTCCAAAATATCCTATTACTGGCAACGGCCATGGGGTACGGAAGCAGCTTAACCAGCGGGAAAGCGCTGAAATCGACTTGTCTGCGAGAGGGACTCGGACTACGCGATACGGAGCACGCGATTTGCTTTTTAAGTATCGGAACTATAGGTTCGCAGCGCCCACTAAGACTCAGGCCTAGCGTGAATAATTTTTTGAAAATATGGTAGCTGAAGCTAAAGTGTCGGCAGGATGAACGGTAGCATCGCCGCGCCACGCAACGTGGTGATCAGGGCGAATCAAGACTAAATCTGCGCCGTAAAGCTCACGGGCTTGAGCACTGTTGCAAGGTAAAAGGGACAAGGGGAAGCCCATATCCTGTGCAGCCTGCAGCCATTCTTTATTTGCTGAATGGTTAAAAGTTAGCAGTGTGAAATCACGTCCAAATAAATCAAAGAGTGCAGTTTTTTTGCCGTCAATATCAAGCCAAATATGTGGCGCACGTGCGCCTGGTCTTGCCGATGGGAAGTACTCACCAGGCAGATCGGCAGGCCATGTTCCAGATTCACTGGCAATGATGGGGCTGTCTTCGTAGCGCAGACCCAGATGAAGTCCCGGCGCATTGAATTCGCGGCGAACATGTACGGCCAATGCAGCGCCTAAGTCCTCGCGAATATGAGCTGCATCCACATCGTCATCATCCACGGTTGGCGCGATTTTGATGCGCCCAATGCTGTCAGCCATGCTGCGTGCATAGGCGGTGTTGCGATGTGCAATCGGCCTGCGCTCGGCATCATACGAATCTAGCAAAGCCTCGCCAGTCCAGCCTTGCAGCACAGCTGCCAGCTTCCAACCTAAATTAACGGCATCGTCCACGCTGGTGTTGTAGCCCATGCCGCTGGTCGGCGTGAACAGATGCGCGGCATCGCCTGCCAAAAAGACGCGTCCGCTAGCCATTTTTTCGGCAACCAGCGTGAAGCCCGCATTCCACGGGGCTTTGGCGATCAATTCAAAGTCAAACGGCTTGCCAATGGCGGCCAGCATAGCGGCCTCATAGTCCACGGTTTCAGGTGTTTGCCCAGGTTTGAGTTGCAAGCCAAACAAGAACGAGTCGATACCGTTAATCGCCATCAAAAGTCCGCGCTGCACGGGATTGATGGCCCAGTATTGCCATGCTTTTTTCTTGCCCAGCACATCGTATAAATCTTTGGATTTGAAATAAACGGATAGCATCTGCCCGCCAAAAAAATCACGTGACTCCTCAGACACGCCACCAAATTTGATGCCAAGGCTTTTACGCACCATGCTGCGTGGACCGTCGCAGCCGACCGCATAACG
>CANBRV010000154.1 GCA_947372005.1 Comamonadaceae bacterium
GTTCGAATCCTTCCACCCCTGCCAAATTTTATGGTTGCCCAATCAAGTCCATCTGCTATGTCAAGCCATCATCCAGATTTTTTGGTTTTTACGGGTAACGCCAACCCCGAACTTGCAGCTGAAGTTGCCAAGCATCTTGGCACCAAACTTGGTGCGGCCGACGTTGGACGCTTCTCAGATGGTGAAGTCACTGTTGAGATTAAGCAAAACGTGCGTGCACGTGACGTTTTTGTCGTCCAATCAACTTGCGCGCCAACTAACGAAAATGTGATGGAACTGCTCATCATGGTTGACGCACTCAAGCGGTCGTCAGCCGAGCGTATTACCGCCATCATTCCTTACTTTGGCTACGCACGGCAAGATCGCCGCCCGCGCTCAAGCCGTGTACCGATATCCGCCAAAGTTATCGCCAATTTGTTAGAAACTGTCGGCGTTGATCATGTGTTGACCATGGATTTACACGCCGACCAAATTCAAGGTTTTTTTGATATTTCGGTTGACAACATTTATGCATCACCTGTGCTCTTGGCTGATCTCCGTGCTAAAAACTATCAAGACTTAATCGTTGTTTCACCCGATGTGGGTGGTGTGGTCCGTGCCCGTGCGCTGGCTAAACAACTGGGCTGCGATCTGGCCATCATTGACAAGCGCCGTCCTAAAGCGAACGTCTCTGAAGTGATGCACGTCATTGGTGAAATTGAAGGCCGCAACTGCGTCATCATGGACGACATGATTGATACCGCAGGTACGCTAGTTAAAGCAGCCGAAGTGCTTAAAGAGCGTGGCGCGAAAAAAGTTTATGCGTATTGCACACACCCAATCTTTTCGGGGCCAGCAATCGAGCGCATTACAAACGGTGACGCACTGGATGAAGTGGTTGTCACCAATACGATTCCTTTGTCCGCAGCGGCTAAAGCCTGCAAAAAAATTAGACAAGTCTCCGTGGCTCCGTTGATGGCTGAAACCATACAGCGTATGGCCAAAGGCGAGTCTGTGATGAGTTTGTTCTCGGAGCAAAATAGTCAAACACTGTTTTGAACCTAGGACTAGACAAGCAAGATCACACTGGTCGCGGTGGATCTTGAATTTTTAACCTTAACTTTTAGAAGAAGAATATTATGAAATTTACCGCTTTTGAGCGCGCCAAGCAGGGCACGGGTGCGAGCCGCCGTCTCCGCATTACGGGCCGCACACCCGCTATTGTTTACGGTGGCGAAGCCGCCCCGATTCAAGTCGAGCTTGACCACAACGATTTGTGGCACGCACTGAAAAAAGAAGCATTCCACGCTTCCATTTTGGACATGGAACTCAATGGAAAAACCAGCAAAGTGTTGCTCCGTAACGTGCAAATGCATCCGTTCCGTCAGTTAGTTTTACACCTTGACTTCCAACGCGTGGAAGCTGGTACAAAACTAAAAATGAAAGTGCCACTGCATTTCTCGGGTCAAGAGACATCGCCAGCATTCAAGATTGATAACTGTTTGATCACACACGTGATTACCGACTTAGAGATCACCTGCTCACCAGCAGATCTGCCAGAGTTCATTGCTGTTGATTTGAGCACCCTGAAAAAAGGTGTGTCTCTGCACGCCTCCGACCTCACGATGCCAAAAGGCGTAAAGGTTGTGAAGCACGGTACAAATAACCCTGTGGTTGTGTCTGTGGTTGCGCAAGCTGCTGAAGAAGCGCCTGCAGCTGATGCTGCACCTGCGGCTGACGCAAAAGCTGCTGCAAAGAAAGCACCTGCTAAAAAATAATCACCAAAACAGTAATTTAAATTACGGTGATTAAGTTATTTGTTGGTCTTGGCAACCCAGGCTTTGAGTACGAAAACACCCGCCACAACGCGGGGTTTTGGTGGTTAGAGGCATTGGCTGCCAAGCAAAAACTAACACTTAACTCGGACAGAGCTTACAAAGGCTTGGTCGCTAGAGGCAACTCCAGCGGACAAGCCTTTTGGCTTTTAGAGCCGCAAACCTTTATGAACCTATCGGGGCAATCGGTGGGCGCTTTGGCTAACTTTTACAAAATCAAGCCAGAAGAAATCATGGTCGTTCACGATGAGCTAGACATCCCTCCTGGGCAAACCAAAGTGAAGTTTGGCGGCGGCCATGCAGGACACAACGGTCTGCGCGATATTCACGCAAAACTGGGCTCTAGCGACTATTGGCGGCTGCGTATTGGTATCGGGCATCCAGGTATTCGGGAAGAAGTCATCAACTGGGTACTGCAAAAGCCAATGGCCGAGCACCGCGAGGCGATTCATGCATCTATCGCACGTAGCTTGGATGCCGTCCCGCTCTTGCTATCAGGCGACATGGCGGCTGCTACCAAACTGATTCATACAAAGCCAAAACCTGCCGTTGTAAAGGCTTAGACACATGGCCTCATTTTTTTCTAAACTTAAAAGCGGCCTGCAAAAAACCAACCGCGCCATTGCCGAAGTCTTTACAGGCAAGCAAATCGACGACGTGCTCTATGAGGAGCTGGAGACGGCGCTCTTGATGAGCGACGCGGGCGTAGCAGCAACAGAGCATCTTTTAACTGACCTCAAGGCTAGAGTAAAAGCGACCAAGGCTAGCGACTCGTTGCAAGTCAAAGCACTACTCATTGACGTGATGACGGATCTACTAGCACCGCTGCAAGGCAATCTAGTATTGGCTTCGCGGCCTACCGTGATGATGGTGGCCGGGGTGAACGGTGCTGGTAAAACCACGAGTATCGGCAAACTCACTTGGCATTTTGCAAATCAAGGCGCGTCAATTTTGCTCGCAGCAGCCGACACTTTTCGCGCTGCCGCGCGCGAGCAATTGGCAGTCTGGGCAGATCGCAACAAACTCGGAAGCAATCAAGTCGAAATCATTAGCCAAGAAGGGGCTGACCCATCCAGCGTGTGCTACGACGCAGTGATAGCTGGCAAGGCACGCGGCACAAGCCTTGTGATTGCAGACACCGCGGGGCGCTTGCCCACGCAGGCGCACTTGATGGCGGAGCTGTCCAAAATCAAACGCGTGATTCAAAAAGCAGATAACGCTGCGCCGCACGAAGTCATCTTGGTGCTAGACGGCAACACAGGTCAAAATGCGCTCACGCAACTCAAAGCATTTGATGCGGCTATTGGCGTCACTGGAGTCATCATTACCAAGCTGGATGGCACAGCCAAAGGCGGCGTGCTGGCAGCGATCGCGCTACTTCCCAGTGCGCCAAAGGTCTACTTTATTGGCGTGGGTGAGGCGCTGGAAGACTTGCAGCCGTTCGATGCCAGAGAGTTCTCTACCGCGCTACTGAGCTAGCGCAGGCCATACTTGATAAGGCTTCGCATGATAGACCGTCCGCTAGCGAATCGAATCAAGCCTTTCGTCAATGCCATCGCGAGAAGGCTCAGCCAATATGGCTTACAGGCCGATTCCCTCACGATTTTAGGATTTCTAATCGGCCTCGCAAGTGCCGTGCTGATTGCAAACAGCTATTTTTTTAGTGGCTTGGCGCTCATTCTGATTTCACGACTATTTGATGCACTTGACGGCGAAGTAGCCAGACTCACCCAGCCGACCGATCGTGGTGGATTTTTAGACATTACGCTGGATTTCATCTTCTACGCCAGCGTTCCTTTGGCGTTTGCAATTGCCAATCCTGCCGCTAACGCACTCGCCGCTACGGCACTGCTATTCGCATTCATGGGCACGGCATCCAGCTTTTTGGCTTACGCCAGCTTTGCCAAAAAGCGCGGTGATGCGCCATCGCTCAGCAAAGCGATTACTTACCTTGGCGGTCTCGCAGAATCGTTTGAAACATTGCTTTGCTTTGCGCTGATGTGCTTCATGCCAGAACATTTCGCGGCGCTTGCCTATGGGTTTACTGCTCTTTGTGGCATCACGACCCTCACCCGACTGTATGCCGGTTGGCGAGATTTATAAATTTATTTTGTATCTGCTGCATCTAAACTAAAAGTTGCCTCGTTCTATAAGCGGGATGCAATTTTGCGCACTCCCAGCTTTTTAATTTTTCAACTTTTAAGGAACTTGCATCATGAATACGAAAACACTTTTAGCAACTGTCGTTCTCGCCCTACTTGCCGCTAGCGTGCAAGCCCAGCCCGTCATGAAAGACGGCGCTTTGGCCGATGCCGCAGGTCGCACGCTCTACATCTTTGACAAAGACGAAATGGGTAAAAGTAATTGCGCTGGACCTTGTCTCGTGAACTGGCCTGTCTACGTTGCCCCAACTGGCGCATCTGCACAAGGCGATTACGGCGTGATCGACTCGGCTGGCACACGTCAGTGGACAGTCAAAGGCAAGCCCCTCTACTACTTTGTGGGCGACGCCAAAGCCGGTGACCGCAACGGCGACGGCAAAGCAGGCGTTTGGCATCTCGTCAAATAGTATTGATGGGGTAGTATCGACGGCATGGACGACCGCCTTGATGTAGAAAGACTGCTGTCACGCATTGGTTTGCGTGATGCAGTCGCGTTCAAGTCGCTCTATGCTCTCGTCTCCCCTCGCTTAATGGCTGTGGCTTACCGCGTGGTGCAAGACCGTGCTTTAGCTGAAGACGTGCTGCAAGAAGTTTTTATCAAGGTCTGGAACGAATCGATGCCACGCCCTGCAGGGCAAGCAAAAACGTGGGCTTGGCTATGCGTGACCACACGAAATCGAGCCATTGATGTGATCCGCAAAAAGAGACCTGAGACCCCGTTGTCTTGGCTAGACGACAACGGCGATGAGCATTTTCATGATGTCTTGGACGATGCTCATTCACCCCTTGCTAACTTGCTCGCGCACGAAGACGGACAGCGTTTAGGACATTGCATGGGACGGCTAGAGAGCGAGCCACGCCAAGCGGTTTTACTTGCTTTTTACGAGGGATTGACGCATCCGCAAATTGCGACGCGCATGCAAAGACCACTCGGAACAATTAAGGCGTGGACACGCCGCAGTATGCAAAGACTGAGAGACTGCATGGAGGACACCGTATGAAGTGGTATCAGCATCCATCCGTGATTGATCGGCTGGCAGCTAGCTATGTGCTGGGCACCTTGCAAGGCGGCGCACGGCGTCGATTTGAATCTGCCATGTACAGCCAGCCCACCGTCGGCGCCGCAGTTGCATCTTGGACAGAGCAAATGTCGCCGCTACTCACGACACTAGCGCCGATGGCACCTAGCCAAGCCGTTTGGACATCTATTGCCAAAGCCACCAGCATCAAAACTTCTGCAGCAGCCAAAGCATCTTGGTGGCAGCAACGGCTTGCGCCACTTTTTGCACCTTTCATCACCCCATTACCCGCAGGCGCACTAGCCTTAGGCGTGGCGCTTGGTGTGGTCGTCCCTGCCCTTTGGCAAACTCAAACAACTAGCCAACGCCAGGCGGTGCTTCCCGAAAGCTATGTGGGCGTTTTGGCTACCCCAGAGGGCAAAACTGGCCTCACCGTTTCTAGCCTGCGCAAAGGGAAAGTTGTCGAACTCCAGCAAGCCAAAATAACGGCTCTACCTGACAAGAAAACGCTTTATTTGTGGCGCATCGACAAGGCTGAACAAATCACGCCAGTGGCAGCCATACCTAATGAAAAATGGGGCAAAATAACGCTAGATGAACCTGCTGAATCGGTGTTCTTTTCTGCGGTTGAGTTAGCGGTTTCAATGGAGCCAATCGGCACTGCGCCTAGCAAACCCAGCCAAGCATTTATCTACCGAGGCCTATGCGGCAAATTTTGGAAATGGATGTGAACGA
>CANBRV010000155.1 GCA_947372005.1 Comamonadaceae bacterium
TTGTTCGGTGGTCGTGATCGTGCTGACCTTGCCGTGCATCTGCACTTGGGCGCGGATGATGTTGCCGCCCAGCGCCGCGCCAATGGCTTGATGACCAAGGCACACACCGAGGATCGGCAGCTTGCCCATAAAGCGCTGAATCGCCGCAACGCTAATGCCCGCTTCGCTTGGCGAGCAGGGGCCTGGGGAGATAACGAGCCTGTCCGCGCCAATTGCGGCCATTTGCTCTAGCGTGATTTCGTCGTTGCGAGCGGTGATGACTTCTGCACCCAGTTCGCCAAAATATTGCACAAGGTTGTAGGTGAAGCTGTCGTAGTTATCGAGCATCAAGAGTTTTAATTTTTTACTCATCTCAAAAGCCCTCCTCAACCAGTTCTGCGGCTCGTAAGAGCGCACGCGCCTTGGCTTCCGTTTCCGCCCATTCCAGCTCAGGGACAGAGTCCGCCACCACGCCCGCCGCCGCTTGCACGTAGAGCACGCCGCCTTTGACGATGCCCGTACGGATGGCTATCGCCACATCCATATCGCCCGCAAAGCTGATGTAGCCGCACGCGCCGCCGTAGATGCCGCGCTTAATCGGCTCGAGTTTGTCAATCACTTCCATCGCATGTACCTTGGGCGCGCCCGTTAGCGTGCCCGCAGGGAACGTCGCTTTGAGTACATCCATATTCGACATACCTGCTAAGAGTTCGCCTTCGACGTTGCTGACGATGTGCATCACGTGGCTGTAGCGCTCTACGCAAAAGGCTTCGGTCACTTTCACGCTGCCAATGCGTGCGATGCGCCCGATGTCGTTACGTGCCAAGTCAATCAGCATCACGTGCTCGGCGCGTTCTTTGGGGTCGCCAATTAATTCCACTTCGGCGGCTTTGTCTAGCTCGGGCGTTGCGCCACGTGGGCGCGTGCCTGCCAGTGGGCGGATCGTGACCATGTGTTTGAGGTTGTCGCCCTTGCCTTTTTCCAATGACGCGACTTTCTCTTCCCGCACCAAAATCTCAGGCGATGCGCCCACCACTTGGAAGCTGCCGAAATCGTAAAAATACATGTAAGGGCTGGGGTTCAGCGAGCGCAGCGCACGGTAAAGTGAAAGAGGCGACTGGGTGAAAGCACGCTTAATACGTTGCCCCACTTGCACCTGCATGAACTCGCCAGCGGCAATCATTTCTTTGGCATCAATCACAGCGCGGATGTAGTCGGCTTTCGCAAAATCGCGGATGGTGGGCTGCGGAGCGGATGGCGCAACGCTAGGCGCGGCTACCGATTGATTCAACTGCTCGCGCAGAGCCGCTAGTCTGGAGGCCGCACGGGTAAAAGCCTCTGGCTGTGCTGGGTCGGCATAAACGATCAGGTGTAGCTTGCCAGAGAGGTTGTCAATGACGGCAAGCTCTTCGCACAGCAGCAGCAAAATATCGGGCGTGCCCAGCTCGTCGGGTGGGCAAGAGTTCTCTAACTTGCGCTCGATGTAACGCACCGCGTCATAACCAAAATAGCCCGCAAGGCCACCGCAAAAACGCGGCAAGCCTTGCGAGAGCGCCACTTTGAAGCGCTTTTGGTAGCTAGCAATAAAGTCGAGCGGATTGCCCGTGTCGGTCTCCACCACCAAGCCATTGGTCACCACTTCGGTTTTGGCGTTATTGCCAAAGCCACTGGCTCGGAGAAGAGTGCTAGCAGGTAAGCCAATAAAGCTATAGCGCCCAAAGCGCTCGCCGCCGACTACCGACTCCAGCAAGAAGCTGTTAGCGCCCGCACCCATTGGGGCAGCGAGTTTGAGATACAGCGAGAGTGGGGTTTCTAAATCCGCAAACGCGGTCAGCGTGAGTGGGATGCGGTTGTAGCCTTGTGCGGCTAACGTGTTGAATTCAAGTTCCGTCATGCGTTTCTTTCAAAATTTCTAGAGGCAGTTCAAAAAACAGAGCGCTTAGCAATCGAAGCGCCCGCAAAGGGGTTAGAGGCAGGCTGAATTTGGCGTACGCCAAAGCCAAGCTCCTCGGCCCAGACGCACAGCCTGTTGACCTGAAAGAAAGTTTGAAAATGAGAACATGTGTATTAGTTTAACATTTGTGTCTATACCGCAAGTTTTTTGACACGGGCTCCGTTAGACTTCGCCTATTACATTCATTTATGCAAAATTTATGAAAACACCAAATCTAATCTCATTAGTTGCAATGGTTGTTGCTCTTGGATCCAATGCGCTCGCCGATGCTCAATTGAACAGTCCCACGATTGCGTTCAAGTCAGAAAATTGGAAAGTACTTTATTACAAGGACATCATGAGTGACAAGATCACTTGCACTGGTTTTTATCGTGACGACTATGGCGTGCAGTTGACGGCTAACTCACTCCTCATTCGTGTTGCAGGCGGGCTTGAGTCGATGACACTGCGCTTTGGCGATGAGCAAATAACACCACCTCGCAACCTGACAGATTTAGAAAGAAGCAGCGGGATTGTTGAATTGTCTGGGCTTGAGTTTGCGCACGTACAAAGCGTTAATCGCATTCGGTATCAAGCATCGATGCGGCTGAGCCGCTATAACGCGGGTGATATTGATTTGACGGGACTTAAGCAAGCGTTAGAAAACATCAATGCTAATTGCCCAGTTCCAAGAGCCACATCGGTTGCTTCAAAATAACGCGCTGCTCAAAGGGAGGCGGCAAAATTTTATGTACGACGAAGCCAAGTTCCTCGATAGGATGCGCTTGTTTGTCTGAAAATGAGCTTGGAGCTGGTTTATAGTTAGATGCATTGCGGGTTTGCGATGCTATTCAAAGGGTGGTTATGCGTATAAATGGTGGTTGGGCTCGCATTGGGGTAGTGCTTTCAATAGTTTATGGACTTCTCGTTGTCGTTATTGCATTCCAAGATCAACCACGTCTTAATCAGAAGGAGAGTCTTTGGTTTTCTGAGGCGGCAGATGTGATTGCCGAGGTTATATCGAAGACAGAGGGTCAAAAAGTGCAGTCTTCCGAGGTTGCCGAAGCTCTGCTGAAAGGTTCAAACGCTGAAAACATCGCGTGGTTAGAAAAGGTCGCGGCGTCACCTTCAGAGAGTCAAAAGACGTTTTCAGCGCAGGTCGCAAAGGTAAATGAAAAGCAAAAGACGATCATCGCCTCACTGCTAAACGAACAGATAACGTATTGGTTACTTGCATTTATTTGGTGGGTGATTGGTGTCTCGCTGTTGTTCGCAGCAGGTCTGTCAATCCGTTGGATTTATCGTGGCTTCCGCCCTCTACCTGTGGCTTAACATTCGTATTGCGCTGATGATTTGCGGTACACGGCGTACAACCTAGACCATTTGCCAAATCGTATATCTCACATGTGGAAGCTGATTAAAGATATCTTGTCCTTTGCAGCAACTCTAATTCGGATCGGAGGGCTGCTTGGTCTAACACCAGCAATCCTCGTAACCGTTGCTTGCGCAGCTTCTGCATGGATCTCTAGCATCCCCATGTTTTATCTTGTTATTTTTTCTTTGACTGTTTTTGCTTTGATGCTTTGTATAACTCGAGCGCTGATTATTAAGATTGGCGCCATTTCTCTTGGTGAGGGCGCACGTCGTGCGTATGAAGAGTTAAGAGGCACACTTTGGGCTGATGCTGCCGAACGTCTGCGTGTGAACTCTAGCCCTAATGGAATTCTTGATTACATAGCGACGGGTATTGCGCATGACATTCCCGTGTTTGGTAAATTTTTACCGTCCACGAGACTTGAGCAAATACCGTCACGGATATTGAAGACTGGAGCCATCGAAGATGGCGGTAAAGTTCTGCGATTGCGTGATCAACATCAATCCCAAATAGTTGATCTTACCGTTAACAAGTGTGATTTACGAAAGGCCATTCGTCAAATGAAAGAATCAGGAAAGAATCTCGGATAGCGATACTCTTTTAGAGTAACTCCCCTCGCATCGCATCAATCACACCCTTGTAATCAGACTTCCCAAAAATCGCGCTGCCCGCCACAAACGCATCTGCACCTGCATCTGCCACTCGGCGGATGTTGTCCACTTTGATGCCGCCATCTACTTCAAGACGAATGTCTTTGCCTGAAGCGTCGATGCGTTTTTTGACGGCTTCGATTTTGCGCAGTGCTGATTCGATAAAGTTTTGACCGCCAAAGCCTGGGTTAACGCTCATGATGAGGATGAGGTCTATGTCGTCAATCACCCAGTCGAGCACGTCTAGTTCTTCAGCGGGGTTGAAGACCAGCCCCGCCTTCACGCCTTTGGATTTGATGACTTGGATGCTGCGGTGCACGTGGTGCGACGCGTCGGGGTGGAAGCTGATGTAGTCCGCGCCTGCGTCGGCAAAGGCTGAGGCTAGTGCGTCCACGGGCTGCACCATCAAGTGCACATCGACTGGCACGGGCGTACCGTCCGAGCGTTTGGCGTGAGGTTTGAGCGCTTGGCAAATCATCGGGCCGAACGTGAGGTTGGGCACGTAGTGGTTGTCCATCACGTCAAAGTGAATCCAGTCGGCGCCTGCAGCGATTACGTTCTTCACTTCGTCGCCAAGGCGGGCAAAGTCGGCTGAGAGAATCGAGGGTGCGATGAGATAGTTTTTCATGTTACTATTTTCGCATCTTCAGTAGCCCCCTCCTCATGTCTAAATACCAAATGCTTGTCAGCGCGATTCCGCAGTACCTGCCTGAGCAGTCTAGCCCGATGGATGATGTGTACACGTTCGCTTACAACATCGAGGTGATTAATTCGGGGCAAGTGGGTGTGCAATTGATTTCACGTTATTGGAGCGTGAACGATGCCAATGGCTTGATTCAAAAGGTCAAAGGTCTTGGTGTAGTGGGGCGGCAGCCGTACCTGAAGCCTGGCGAGTCGTTTGAGTACACCAGCGGCACGCGCATTGCTACGTCTAGCGGCACGATGCACGGCAGCTTTTTTTGCGTGGCGGAAGACGGTGAGCGTTTCGATGTGGAGATTCCGCTCTTTGTATTGGATGCGGTTAGCCCCGATGCGGGCAAGCATTCGTTTAAAAAATAAATTAACTATCTGATGGGCGAGTTTGACCTGATTGCTAGGTTTTTTAATCGTCGTCCAGAACAAGGCATTGGCGACGACTGCGCGGTGTTCACCCCCACGGCGGGTACGCAGCTTTGCATCTCGTCCGATATGCTGGTGGAGGGGCGGCACTTTTTTGCAGGCGTCAACCCAGAAGCACTTGGTCACAAAGCGCTGGCAGTGAACCTTTCTGATTTGGCGGCATGCGGCGCTACGCCACGCGCCTTCACGCTGGCACTGTCATTGCCCGAGGTGAATGAGATATGGCTGGAAGGTTTTTCTCGCGGACTGTTTGCATTGGCTGATTTGCACGGTTGCACCTTGATAGGTGGAGACACCACCAAGGGGCCTCTCAATATTTGCATCACGGTGGTTGGCGAAGTGCCGACGGGCCAGGCTTTGTTCAGAAGCGGCGCAAAGGTAGGCGACGATATTTATGTGTCTGGCTCAGTAGGTGAAGCGCGTCTCGCTTTAGAAATTTTGCGTGGCAATGTCAATGCAGATGCAGCAACACTTGAATCCGTGCGCCATCGCTTAGAGCGACCTACACCAAGAGTCAATCTAGGCGTGGCTTTGCGGGGCATAGCGACGTCAATGATCGACATCAGCGATGGGCTGCTCGGCGATCTCGGGCATATTTTGAAAGCATCGAACGTAGGCGCTAACGTGCAGACCGCGTGGAT
>CANBRV010000156.1 GCA_947372005.1 Comamonadaceae bacterium
GTGGAAGGACGCGTGCGTGCCGTGGCTCGCATCGCGCAAATTGCGGAGCAACTGCTCGAGTGGAAAACGCGTGCCGATACTGCCGCCCAGCACCAGCTCGATTTGGAATCCATGGAAGCGGGCGCAGAAGAACACGCGATCACGCTTGCAGCCCAATTAGAAGACATTGAGACGCAAACCCCCGAGTTGGAAGCATTGCTGGATAAGGCTCGTGGACGGGTCACTGCGCAGCGCACGCAGGTTGTGCAAGTGCAGCAGCAGATTCAAGTCCTGGCAGCCGAGCAACGCAGCATTGACGAGCAATCGCGCAATATGGAAGTGCGCCGCGAGCGTTTGGCTGCACAGCAAAAAGAGGTTGATGCTCCAGACCACGCCAAGTTAGAAGCCTTGGGCGAAGAGTTGGCGATGGCGAAAGAGATTGCGCTGGAAGGCTCGGCTCGGTTGGAAGATTTACGTGAACAAGTGCCTGCAAGCGATGAAGCACGGCGCTTGGCGCAAGCCAACGCGACTAGCGAATCTGCCAAATTAGCCGATACGCAAGCGCGATTAGATGCCTTGCAAACGCTGCAAGCACAGGTGATTGCGAACGACCGTTTGAAGCCTTGGCTTGCCAAGCATGGACTCGATCACTTAACAAAATTGTGGACGAAGCTGCACATCGAAAAAGGCTGGGAAGCCGCACTGGAAGCGGCTTTGCAAAGCCGTATGGGTGCGCTGGAAGTGAGCCGCCTTGAGATGTTGACATCGTTTGCTAACGATGCGCCGCCTGCGAAGTTGAGTTTTTATGCACTTGCGACGAGCGGCGCAGGGACGACTCAGCCGAATGCCTTGATGCGTTTGATCAAAACCTCAGACGCCAATCAACAAAGCTTGATGCAGGATTGGTTGCATGGCTGTATGACAGCGGATTCGCTGGAAGCTGCACTCAAAGCGCGTGAGTCGTTGCAAGCAGGCGAAGTTATTTACACACCGCAAGGTCATGCCGTCACGCGTACCTCCATTTCGTTTTACGCGGCGGAGGGCGAGCAAGCAGGACTCCTGGCTCGCGCACAAGAAATTGAAAATTTAGACAAACAAGCGCGTGCGCAGACCATGATGGCGCAAGACGCGCGGACAGCTTTGCAACGTGCCGAGAGCCATTACGCGGAAGTTTCTAGTCAGCTTAGTAAGGCGCAAAGTGAAGCTAGTAGGGCTCAAGCGGCGAGTCACGATTTAGAGATTAAGTGGACAACGCTGTCGCGCCAAGTGAGCGAAGCGCAGGCGAGAAGCGCACAGCTCGCGTCTGATGTGGCTGAAATTGATGCGCACATGGCCGAGTTTCAAGAGCGCCGCGTGACGCTGGAGGCGCAGTTTGAAGATTTAGATATTCAACTGGGCGAAGCGCAAGAAGTTGAAGCTACGCAAGGTGATGGCGTGATTGAAGCCGAGCGCAAGCTAAACGCGCTGCGCGATCAGCACCGTGCGATTGAGCGCCAGCAACAAGAGGCGAGCTTCCAAGGACGAAGTTTGGTGGCGCGCAAGGAAGAGTTGGCGCGAAACATTGCTCTAGGTATTGCGCAAACAGCAAACCTCACACGCGAACACGAGCAGCTCGATTTAGACCTGCTGCGCATGAACGATGCGGCGGCGCAGTCGGGCTTGCAAGCTGCGCTAGCATTGAAGTTGGAGCGTGAAACCAGCCTTGCCGCCAAGCGCAGTTTGTATGACGACCTCTCGCAAAAACTTCGCGCTACGGATGAGCGCCGCATGGGTGCCGAGCGTGCGCTTGATCCGCAGCGTGGGCGTATTTCTGATTTGCAATTGAAGGAACAAGCAACTCGCTTGGGCGCCCAGCAGTATGAGCAATTGCTGGTGGATGCGAAAGCTGATTTGGAAGCGGTTGAGGCTAGCATCACAGCGGGAAGCGTGAAGCTATGGGGCTTAGCGGGCGAGATTGAAAGACTCAATCAAGCGATTTCAAGTTTGGGCGCGATCAACTTGGCAGCGCTCGATGAGCTAACTTCCGCACGTGAGCGCAAGACATTCCTAGATTCGCAAATGGCGGATTTAACCGAGGCGCTCACCACGCTGCAAGACGCAATTAAAAAGATTGATGCCGAAACGCGCGATTTGCTGGGCAACACTTTCAACCAAGTCAACGAGCAGTTTGGCCTAATGTTCCCCAAACTCTTTGGCGGAGGTCAAGCTAAGCTGATGATGACGGGTGAAGAGATTTTGGATGCAGGCATTCAGGTCATTGCGCAGCCGCCAGGCAAAAAGAATCAGACGATTCATTTGTTGTCGGGTGGCGAAAAAGCACTCACCGCCATCGCACTCGTGTTTGCGATTTTTATGCTGAACCCTGCGCCTTTTTGCTTGCTGGACGAGGTTGATGCACCGCTGGATGATGCCAACACCGAGCGCTATGCCAAGCTGGTGGCGAGCATGTCGCAAGAGACGCAGTTCTTATTTATCAGTCACAACAAAATTGCTATGGAAATGGCCAAGCAACTGATTGGCGTGACCATGCAAGAGCAGGGCGTGTCGCGCATTGTGGCGGTGGATATGGAAGCGGCGACTTCGATGCTGGACGCGTAACTCTCGCCATGAGCTTTCGCCTTCAACTCTTGCTAGTCGGTCTTGTTGTCCTTGCGTATTTGGGCGCACGCTGGTGGTGGCTGGAGCGCAAGCTAGAGCAAAATCCAGCATCAGAAACAGATGATGATCTGCAAGCCACATCAGGGTTGCCTTTGGAGAGGCTAGAGCCCACGATGTCCAACCCGATTGGCTTGGCGCAGGATGATGCAGTTGCTGGCGAGGCTGCTTCTTTGCTCACGCCTTCTAATTCGTCAGAATTTGCTGACCTTTCAGTTGCAGGTATCGATCGCCGCCCTGTTCTGCATCCACAAATTGATTGCATTGCCATGTTGGATATGGATGAAGCTAGTACCGGTGAATTTGCGCTTAGTCACATGCCGACTACGCACCGGATTGGTTCAAAAACATGGCGCGTAGAAGGTTTTAACCAAGCTGCCCGCGCATGGGAGCCAGTGACGGCAGGGCAAACTTATGATTATTTTCAAGCGGGCATTCAGCTTGTGAATCGCAACGGGGCGCTGAACGATGTGGAGTTCTCTGAGTTCGTCGCCAAGGCTAGTCATTTGGCCGAAAGCTTGGGCGCATCGGCCGATTTTCCTGAAATGATCTCCGAGGTCGCTCGTGCCAAGGAGCTAGAGCAATTCACGCTAGCGCACGACATTCGTTTATCACTCAATCTGCATGCAAAACGCGCGGCCTGGAGCTTCGCTTACTTGCAGCAACATGTGCAGCGTGCTGGATTTGTGGCAGGCGTGATTCCGGGCCGTTGGGTGCTGGGCTCGTCCGAGCACGAACTGATTGCACTCACTATCGATTCCCAAGCTGCCATGGCTGACGATGTAGAAGCAGTGCCCATTCGCAAACTCACACTATTGCTGGATGTGCCGCAAGTCGCTAGAGGTGCTGCGCGTAGCGATGGGAGTGTTGGTAAACCTTTTGATGCCATGTGCGATGTAGCGATTCGCCTATGCGCTGGCATGGAAGCGGCTATAGTAGATGAGCAAGGCCTCGCGGTGGACGTGCAAGCATTGCAGCGCACAGCATCCGAGCTAGAAGCCGTTTATGACCGCTTGGATAACGTGGGCTTGTCCGCAGGCTCTGCCTTAGCGAAACGCTTGTTTTCATGAGTCCACAAGTTGAGATTGAATCCCTGCGTGAGCAGCTGCAGCGCCATGCCCATGCGTACTATGTGCAAGATGCGCCGACTGTGCCCGATAGCGAATACGACAGACTCTTTCAACAACTAGAGGCGGTAGAGTTTGCGCATCCAGACTTAAAAACAAAGGATTCACCCACGCAGCGTGTGGGTGGTGGCTTGTTAGATGCTTTCAGCCAAGTGAAACATGCCGTGCCAATGCTCAGCATTCGTACCGAGACAGACACAGAGAGCAGCGGGGCAAAAAACTTTGACGCACGGATTCGCAAAGAGCTGAAACTGAGTGATGCAGATAGCCCGATTGAGTACGTAGCCGAACTCAAATTTGACGGTCTTGCCATGAGCCTGCGATACGAAGACGGTGTGCTGGTGCAAGCCGCTACGCGCGGCGATGGCGAGACGGGCGAGGATGTGACGCACAACATTCGCACGATTTATCAGATTCCATTGAAACTCACAGCAGCGCCGAGCACGTCTTTGTTTGATGATCCTCTGCCTGCGGTGGTCGAAGTCCGTGGCGAGGTCTACATGCGCCGTGATTCGTTTGAGCAATTGAACGAGCGACAACGCGCCAAGATTGCGGCAGGACAAAAAGGCGAAAAACCGTTTGTGAATCCACGCAACGCTGCTGCTGGCGCGGTACGGCAGTTGGATAGCAAGATTGCAGCGGATCGCCCCTTGAGTTTTTTTGCTTATTCTGTTGCGCAAGGTTTGCCTGAATCTGTAACCACACATGCGCAAACTTTGGTGCAATTAAAAAGCTGGGGTTTTCCTGTCTCAAGCGATGCTCGGGTTTGCAAAGGTGCAGAAGAACTCGTGCAATTCCATGCCGATATGGCCGCCAAACGCGACGCGCTGCCTTTTGATATTGATGGCGTGGTGTACAAGGTGAATAGCTTGACAGCCCAATCCCAGCTTGGCTTTGTGAGCCGTGAACCGCGCTGGGCAGTGGCACACAAGTATCCTGCACAAGAGCAAGTCACCACTGTGCTCTCGATTGATGTGCAGGTGGGGCGGACAGGTAAGCTCACGCCCGTTGCCAAACTCGCGCCCGTGTTTGTGGGCGGCGTGACGGTGACCAATGCCACGCTGCACAACGAAGATGAAGTGCGTCGCAAGGACGTGCGCGTGGGAGACCGCGTGATTGTGCGCCGTGCAGGCGATGTGATTCCTGAGGTTGTAGCTGTTGTTTATTCCCACGTTGTCAACCCAGATGTTGGAATCCAGCCATTACGTGGCGCGATCTTCACCATTCCCACACATTGCCCTGTATGCGGCAGCGTGGCGGTACGCGAAGAAGGTGAGACGGATACACGCTGCACGGGTGGACTCATTTGTGGTGCGCAGCGCAAGCAAGCGATTGAACATTTTGCGCACAAACGTGCGGTGTACATCGACGGCCTTGGTGAAAAATTGATTGAGCAAATGGTGGACGCTGGCATCATCAAAAGCCTGCCAGACCTTTATCGGCTTGGCCTAGCGAACATCGTAGCTTTGGAGCGCATGGCAGAAAAGTCTGCTAAAAATGTTCTTGCCGCTATTGAAAAATCGAAACAAACGACGCTGCCTAGATTTTTATTTGGACTTGGTATCAGGCATGTGGGCGAAAGCACCGCCAAGGCATTTGCCAAGCACTTTGGCAATATCGACGCCATCATGGACGCGACCGAAGAGCAACTTCAACTAGTTCCAGATGTAGGGCCTGTGGTTGCGCAGAGCCTACGAAGCTTCTTTGATGTGCCCTACAACCGCGAGGTGGTGGAGCAGCTTCGCGCCTGCGGCTTGAATTGGGAGGAGGGCGAAGGGACGCCAATGGCGCCACAAACCTTGGCAGGAAAAACTTTTGTGCTGACGGGTACGCTCCCAACACTTGGGCGTGATGAGGCGAAAGAGATGATTGAAACAGCAGGTGGAAA
>CANBRV010000157.1 GCA_947372005.1 Comamonadaceae bacterium
GTTGCTTCCATTGGATCGTTGGTGAGTGGCTTGTCTTTATGGCCAGCAATACCTTTAGCCTTGGCATAAGCCGCCCATTTTTTGATGAATGCATCGTTCGTTGGGTTTTTGATGGATTGGAAATAATTCCAAGCAGCCAAGTGACCCACTAATGGTTTTGTGTCCACGCCACGGAGTTCTTCTTCACCCACGGAGAACGCCACGACGGGTACGTCTTTAGCCTTAAGACCAGCGTTGCCAAGTTCTTTGTAGAACGGTACATTGGAGTCTCCGTTGATGGTAGAGACCACAGCGGTTTTGCCGCCAGCGGAGAATTTCTTGATATCAGCCACGATGGTTTGGTAGTCCGAGTGACCAAACGGTGTGTACTTCTCGTCGATGTCCGAATCTTTCACGCCTTTAGATTTGAGATAGGCGCGCAAAATTTTGTTGGTCGTACGTGGATAGACATAGTCTGTACCGAGCAGTACCCAGCGCTTTGCTGCGCCGCCGTCTTTACTCATCAAATAGTCAACCGCTGGAATCGCTTGCTGGTTGGGGGCTGCACCTGTGTAGAACACGTTTTTGGAGAGCTCTTCACCTTCGTACTGCACAGGGTAGAACAAGAGACCATTCAACTCTTCAACGACAGGCAGAACCGATTTGCGTGACACGGAAGTCCAGCAACCAAACATCACAGCAACTTTGTCTTGTGTAAGTAATTGCTTTGTTTTTTCAGCGAACAATGGCCAGTTGGAGGCAGGGTCAACCACCACAGGCTCTAGCTTTTTACCCAGCAAGCCGCCTTTGGCATTGATCTCATCAATTGCCATCAAGACAGTGTCTTTGAGCACGGTCTCAGAAATGGCCATCGTGCCCGATAAGCTGTGCAGCACGCCGACTTTGATAGTGTCCGCAGCAATCGCTGGGACGGCGGTCAGCGAAGAAAGAGCGAGGGCAGCCGTAAGTGCCTTCAATGTAAAACGACGCTTCATGATGTTTTTCCTTTAAATATAAAAAGTAACGTTGCTAGATAGAAACCAACCCATGAACAGTGGGTACATAGCACGATGCATAAGCTGTGCCAGCTTTTAATGATTGCGTATGGTGAATACCCGTAGTCTTGATTGCCGCATTTGGCATGTGACTTGCATAAACTATCGCTATGGAACTCACACCTAGAGAAAAAGATAAGCTACTCCTATTTACCGCGGCACTTTTAGCGGAGCGTCGTAAGGCGCGTGGCTTAAGGCTCAATTACCCCGAAAGCATTGCCCTGATTAGTGCGGCGGTGATGGAGGGAGCACGTGACGGTAAAACCGTCGCACAGTTAATGAGCGAAGGACGCACTGTTTTAACGCGACATGATGTTATGGATGGCATTGCCGAGATGATTCCTGATATACAAATTGAAGCGACCTTCCCAGACGGTACCAAATTGGTGACCGTGCATCAACCCATTGTTTGATTGGAGATTTTTCATGCACCATCTCAGTGTTTCTATGCTCTTTTTATTGCTCACCCGTGTAGTATTTGCTCATGAAGGGCATGGATTAGAGGGCGCGCACTCGCACCCAAGTGACGTCTGGGGATTTTTGATGCTGGGCTTGGTCGTGGCGCTGGCTGTATGGTTTGGTCGCAAAAAATAAGAAAGTCATCATGACACCCGGAGAATTTTTTGTAGATAGCGGCGAACATGTTTTGAATGTGGGTCGCCGCACGCAAACCGTGGTGGTGAAGAACACAGCAGATCGCCCGATTCAGGTTGGTTCGCACTATCACTTTGCCGAAGTTAATGACGCGCTGGGTTTTGATCGTGCTTTGGCGCGTGGCATGCGACTCAATATTGCATCGGGTTTGGCTGTTCGTTTCGAGCCAGGGCAACAGCGCACGGTGGAGCTGGTGGACTATGCTGGAAGTCGCATGGTATATGGCTTCCAAGGCAAAACACAAGGAGCGGTTTGATGGCAACTATTGGTAAGCGTGCCTACGCAGAAATTTTTGGTCCCACCGTTGGTGACCGTGTGCGCCTTGCCGACACAGAGATTATTGTTGAAGTCGAAGCCGACTACACGCTGCGCGCAGGTAGCTACGGCGAAGAGGTCAAATTTGGCGGTGGCAAAACCATTCGCGATGGCATGGCGCAATCGCAAAGGATGCGTAGCGAAGGTGCAGTAGATTGCGTGATGACCAATGCGCTCATCCTCGACCACTGGGGCATCGTCAAAGCCGACATTGGACTCAAAGGAGGACGCATCGTCGCGATTGGCAAGGCGGGCAATCTCGATGTGCAGCCAGGTGTGGATATCATCATTGGCCCTGGCACCGAAATTATTTCTTGCGAAGGCAATATCGTCACCGCAGGCGGCATCGACTCGCACATTCACTTTATTTGCCCGCAGCAAATTGAAGCGGCACTGGCCAGCGGCGTGACGACCATGCTGGGCGGCGGCACAGGACCTGCCACGGGCACATTTGCCACGACGTGCACGCCAGGCCCTTGGAACATTGAGCGCATGTTGCAAGCGGCGGATGCCTTCCCCATGAACATCGGATATCTTGGCAAAGGCAATGCCAGCTTGCCAGCTGGTCTGCATGAGCAAATTAACGCAGGAGTGATTGGCCTCAAATTACACGAAGACTGGGGCACTACGCCAGCCGCGATTAGTAATTGTTTGGATGTGGCTGACGAGACGGATACGCAAGTGGCGATTCACTCCGATACTTTGAACGAATCGGGCTTTGTTGAGAACACGATCGCAGCCACCAAGGGGCGGAGCCTCTGCGCCTTTCACACCGAAGGCGCAGGCGGCGGGCATGCTCCTGACATCTTGCGCGTAGTGGGCGAAGCCAATTTTTTGCCAAGCTCGACCAACCCGACCATGCCTTACACCGTCAATACACTGGACGAGCATGTGGACATGCTGATGGTGTGCCATCACTTAGACGCAGGCATCGCTGAAGATTTAGCATTTGCTGAAAGCCGCATCCGCAAAGAAACGATTGCGGCTGAAGACGTGCTGCACGACTTGGGTGCGATCAGCATGATGTCCAGCGATAGCCAAGCCATGGGGCGCGTAGGCGAGGTCGTGATTCGCACATGGCAGACGGCTAGCAAGATGAAGCAACAGCGTGGCTCGCTGCCGGAAGACTCATCCCGCAACGACAACTTCCGAGCTAAACGATACGTCGCCAAATACACCATCAACCCTGCGATTGCGCATGGCATTAGTCACGAAGTTGGCAGTATCGAGGTCGGTAAATTTGCTGACCTGGTGGTTTGGAAGCCCGCGTTTTTCGGTGTGAAGCCATCTTTGATTTTGAAGGGCGGCTTTATTGCGATGGCGGCGATGGGTGACCCGAGCGCCTCCATTCCCACGCCGCAACCCGTGCACTATCGCCCCATGTTTGGGGCGTATGGCGGAGCGCTGGCACGTGGCTCGCTCACCTTTGTTTCGCAGGCTGGACTTGGCGCAGGCATCAAGGAGAAATTTGGCTTGGCGAAAACGCTATCGGCTGTCAAAAACATTCGCGGCATTCGTAAACAGCACATGATTCACAACAGCTATTTACCCAAGATGGAAATTGATGCGCAGACGTATTCAGTGCGTGCCGATGGGCAGTTGCTGACTTGCGAAGCGGCGACTCTGCTGCCTATGGCACAGCGATATTTCTTGTTTTAACAAACCTCATGATTCAAATCTCTAAATGCCTGCCGCAAGGCAGAGGCCTCGCCAAGGCAATGCTGGCAAGGGCTAGCGAGGTGGTGCTTGATTGGGATGTGCGGCAAAAAAGTCGTTTTGAAACCACGGACTCGACTGGTCGCATACTCGGTATCTTCTTGCCGCGTGGCACCACGATTCGTGGTGGCGACGTGTTGGTGGGTGCAGACGGCTCCATGATCCGCGTGATTGCTGCGCCGCAATCGGTTCTCAAGATCACGCATTGCACCCAGCACGGCACGCCGTTTGATTTGATTCGTGCTGCTTACCATCTTGGCAATCGTCATGTGCCGATTGAGCTCAAGCCCGATCACCTCAAAATTGAGCCCGATCATGTGCTCGCTGAGATGCTACGTGCGATGCATTTCATCGTGAACGCGGTTGATGAATCGTTTGAGCCTGAAAGCGGTGCATATAGTTCTGGTGGTCATGCGCACGGACACGATCATGGCGATCACGGACATGACCACGCTCACTAGCTCAGGGCTGATGCAGCTGATGTGGCTGGCTTCACCTGCGCTGCCAGTGGGCGGCTTTGCCTATTCTGAGGGGCTGGAAACCGCTGTAGATAAGGCTTTGGCAGCTACCGAGGACACAGCGAAGGATTGGTTGGTGGATCAATTGCACTTGACGCTGGCACGCTCAGACTTGGCGGTGATTGTTAAAGCAATTAGTGCTTGGCGAGCAAACGACATGACGCAAATCGAAGCGCTCAACGCTTGGATTTTGCAGACCCGAGAAACTAGCGAGCTGCGAGCGCAAACCGAGCAAATGGGTCGCTCGATGCTGGAGTGGCTACGCAACCATCCAAACGCTGACATGGAAAAAATCAATTGGCTCGCAGGACTACAGCCTACCTATCCACTGGCTTTTTCATTAGCCGCCAGCCCCTTGGATGCCACGCTGCTTGACTGCGCCACGACCTATGCGTTTGGCTGGGCGGAGAACATGGTGCAGGCCGCCATTAAGTCTGTGCCGCTAGGTCAAAGTGCAGGTCAGCGCATCCTGTCCGCGCTCGTTCAAGAGATTCCAGAGGCGGCGCAGCAAGCACTCACGCTCGCTACCATCGACTATAACGGCACTGCTGCAAGCCTTATCCAGTATGGCCTGCAGGCCTATTCTCCAATGCTTGCCATACTTTCCGCGCAGCACGAAACGCAGTATTCAAGACTCTTCCGCTCCTAATTTTTGTTCTTAATCTCGGATCATGACTACCCAACTCCATCACATCGCAAATCGCACCAAAAAATTTCCGCCTCTGCGCGTTGGTATTGGCGGCCCTGTGGGCTCCGGCAAAACGACCTTGCTGGAGATGCTCTGCAAGGCGATGCGCGACCAATACGACTTGGTTGCCATTACCAACGACATTTATACCAAGGAAGATCAGCGACTGCTTACCGTCAGCGGCGCACTGCCAGCTGAGCGCATCATGGGTGTGGAGACAGGCGGCTGCCCGCACACGGCGATTCGCGAAGACTGCTCGATTAACTTGGAGGCCATCGACCGCATGCTGGTTGAGTTTCCCAATGCCGACATCGTGTTTGTGGAGAGCGGAGGCGATAACTTGGCGGCGACGTTTAGCCCCGAGTTGTCCGACCTCACCATCTACGTGATTGACGTGGCGGCAGGCGAAAAAATTCCTCGCAAAGGCGGCCCTGGCATTACCAAGAGCGATCTCTTCATCATCAATAAAACAGACCTTGCGCCGCACGTAGGCGCTAACTTAGACATCATGCGCAGTGACACATTGCGTATGCGCAACACGCCCGCTGGACTCAAGCCCTTTGTGATGACTAACCTAAAAACGCTCTCGGGTTTGCAGGATGTGGTGTCATTTATAGAGACAAAAGGAATGCTCAATGCCGACGTGGCTTAAACTCGTTGTTTTAT
>CANBRV010000158.1 GCA_947372005.1 Comamonadaceae bacterium
CAGTCCTAACCACTGCATAGGCTTTAATGCCTCGCTCACCACAAAGCGCGGCAGTAGCAGCGCCACCACAAAAGGCGCGGTGTACAAAAACACTGTCAGCCGCGAGGCACTTGTATGTACAAGGCCGATGTACAGGCAGGTGAACTCCAATGCGAACAAGCCGCCAACCAGCAACCCTGCGGCAAGCGTGCCGTCCGCGCCCCACAAATCAATCTTGCGAAAGCGGCACCACAGCATCAGAACCAACGTGCCCAACACGAAACGCACACCGACTTGCATCACAGGTGGAATAAGTGGCAACGTGGCCTTAACCAGTGCTTGCTGCCAGCCCCAAAAAATGCAACAGGTCAGCAAAAGGCCAATAGCCAATGCGTCTAAATGGGGTTTGCGGGCAGGGGAAGTGTTCATGGCTTTAGTTTATGCTCTATGCAAAACCCTACCTATGGAAAAACGCGTCACCTTTTCTACCCGCAAAGTGCACCGCTGGCTGCCTTGGGCTTTGCTCGCGCCACAGCTCGTGATCGTGGCACTGTTTTTCTTTTGGCCTGCGGCACAAGCGCTGTATCAATCGGTGCTGCAAGAAGACGCCTTTGGCGTGAGCCGTGAATTTGTGGGTTTGGAGAACTTCAAAGCGCTTTGGAATGATCCAACCTATTTAGGTTCATTCC
This sequence comes from Comamonadaceae bacterium, assembly GCA_947372005.1. Classification (GTDB taxonomy): domain Bacteria; phylum Pseudomonadota; class Gammaproteobacteria; order Burkholderiales; family Burkholderiaceae_C; genus JASGCK01. Next base: position 669 of record CANBRV010000158.1, read on the forward strand.
AAACAACGGCGTTCTTCTCCACGCTGGTGGCGGGCATTGGCCTGTCATTTTCTTTGCTCTTAGCTGTTTGCGCCAACCGCGTCATGCGCGGCGCAAGCATCTACAAAACCTTGCTGATTACCCCCTACGCTGTTGCACCTGTGGTGGCGGCTGTCCTGTGGATGTTTTTATTTAACAGCTCGTTTGGCGTGTTGACTTATGTGCTGCATCTATTGGGCGTGGACTGGAATTACGCCTTGAATGGCACGCATGCCATGACGCTCATTGCGACGGCGGCCGTGTGGAAACAAATCAGCTACAACTTCTTGTTTTTTTTGGCGGGATTGCAGTCGATTCCGCGCTCATTGATTGAGGCGGCGTCGATTGATGGCGCCAGCCCGTGGCGAAGATTTTGGACGATTACGTTTCCGCTGCTCACGCCGACCACTTTTTTCTTACTCGTCATCAATATCGTCTACGTCTTCTTTGATACCTTTGCTATTGTGGACGCGACCACGCACGGCGGTCCTGGTAAAGACACGGCTATCTTGGTTTATCGCCTGTATTACGACGGATTTAAAGCGCAAGATTTAGGCGGCTCGGCCGCACAAAGCGTGATCTTGATGGTGATCGTGGCGGCACTGACCATGGTGCAATTTCGCTATGTCGAGAAGAAGGTGAATTACTAATGCAATTGCAGACTTCTCATGGTTGAACGCAAACCGCTCCTCGATTGGCTGGCGCACGGCATCTTGGTCCTAGGCGTATTGGCGGTCGCTCTGCCCATTTGGATTGCCTTTGTCGGCTCAACGCACACACTGGACGCCATTATTGCCAGCCCAATGCCCATATGGCCTGGCGGAGAGCTTTGGGCGAACTACAGCCAAGTCTTGAGCGTTGGCGGCACGTCAGGCACGCGTGCCCCCGTCTTGCGGATGCTGGGCGTGAGCTTTGTGATTGCTTCGCTTATTGCCGTTGGCAAAATCATCCTCGCACTCATTTCAGCATTTGCCTTGGTGTACTTTCGCTTCCGATTCAAACAACTCGCTTTCTGGCTCATCTTCATCACCTTGATGCTGCCTTTGGAGGTGCGCATCTCGCCGACCTACCAAGTCGTGAGCAGTCTTGGCATGCTGAACAGCTACACAGGTCTCACGCTGCCACTCTTGGCTTCGGCCACGGCGACGTTTTTAATGCGGCAGTTCTTTATGACTATCCCCGATGAGCTGGTGGAAGCTTCACGCATGGACGGCGCAAGCCCGATGCGCTTCTTTTGGGATGTGCTCTTGCCGCTATCCAGAACCAATATCGCTGCGCTATTTGTCATCATGTTCATTTACGGCTGGAACCAGTACCTGTGGCCATTGCTTATCAGTACCGAAGAGCGCTACTACCCCATTGTGATTGGCATCAAACAAATGATTTCTGCCGAGAGTCAAGTGGAGTGGCAATTAGTGATGACAACTGCTATATTGGCACTTATTCCACCCGTAGTCGTAGTGATTGCTATGCAGCGCTGGTTTGTAAGAGGCTTGGTAGATGCCGAGAAGTAATTCCTTTAACCAAAAAGTAGAATAACAAAATGACAAAAAAAATCTCTCTCACTCGCTATCTGGTTGAGCAGCAGCGCGACCATGGTCACATCCCTTCGCAGCTGCGGTTGTTGCTAGAGGTCGTTGCCCGATGCTGCAAAACTATCAGCCACGCCGTCAATAAAGGCAATCTTGGCGACGTCATGGGCACAGCCGAGAGCGAAAACGTACAAGGTGAGATGCAAAAGAAGCTAGACATCATCGCCAACGAAGTGCTCATTGAAGCCAACGAATGGGGTGGTCACTTGGCAGCCATGGCATCCGAAGAGATGGAGGGCATCTACGTTGTGCCCAATCGCTACCCGCAGGGCGAATATTTACTCTTGTTTGACCCACTCGATGGCTCCTCCAACATCGACATCAACGTCAGCATTGGTACGATTTTTAGCGTTCTGAAAAAACCTGATGGTGATGCAGGCATCAGCGATAAAGACTTTTTACAAAAAGGGACGCAGCAAGTCGCCGCTGGCTACTGTGTCTACGGACCACAAACCACGCTGGTCTTGACCGTAGGCGATGGCGTGGCCATGTTTACGCTAGACCGCGAACAAGGCAGCTTCATCCTAACAGACGAAAACGTGCGGGTTCCTGAAGACACCAAAGAGTTTGCCATCAACATGAGCAATATGCGTCATTGGGATGAGCCCGTTAAGCGCTATATTGACGAGTGCTTGGCTGGCAAAACCGGCGTGCGCAAAAAAGATTTCAATATGCGCTGGGTCGCCAGCATGGTGGCCGAAGTGCACCGCATCCTGAGCCGTGGTGGCGTCTTCCTCTATCCGTGGGACAAGCGCGAACCTGAAAAGCCAGGCAAATTACGCCTGCTCTATGAAGCCAACCCTATGAGCTGGCTTATAGAACAAGCTGGCGGCGTTGCGACCAACGGCAAACAGCGCATCTTAGATATTCAACCAAAATCGCTACACGAGCGCGTGAGTGTTATTTTGGGTGCAAAAAATGAGGTTGATCGGGTAACTGGCTATCACGCTGAAAAGTCTTAGACGACTTTTTTGCCCAGCCTTGATTCAGTACCAGCCAACAACCGCGTGATGTTGGCGCGGTGAGCATAAATGAGCATGGCGCTCATGACGACAAGCGCCATTGCTATTGGCGTTTCAGCATTCCAAGCCGCGCCATCGCCCATCAAGTAATACACAGGAACAAATAACGCCGACACCAACGCCGCCAACGACGAATAGCGGAAGAAGTAGGCGATGATGAGCCAGGTGCCAAGCGTGGCAAGGCCTAGCGGCCAATGAATCGCAAAGATCACGCCCGCGGCTGTAGCCACGCCCTTGCCGCCTTTAAACTTAAAAAAGACGGGGTACAAGTGTCCAAAAAACGCGGCTAAACCAGCTAGCGCCATGGCTCCTTCTGCCATCCCGTAATTTGCACCATAAAGTTGAATAAGCAACACAGGAATATACCCCTTGAGCGCATCCAGCAGCAAGGTAAGCAACGCTGCAATTTTGCTGCCTGAGCGAAGCACATTGCTAGAACCCGGGTTTTTGCTGCCGTAGGTGCGCGGATCGGGCAAGCCCAGCAACTTGCACACAAACACGGCAAAGGTCAACGAACCTAGCAAGTAAGCGGTCAGTACAGCGCAAGCAATTAGCAACATAGCAGCCTCTTAGATTTTTTTGAAGACCAAGCTGCCGTTGGTACCACCAAAACCAAAGTTGTTTTTAAGCGCCACGTCAATCCGCACGTCCCGCGCCGTATTGGCGCAATAGTCCAAGTCACACTCAGGATCTTGGTTAAAGATATTGATGGTAGGCGGGCTTTTTTGGTGATGTAGCGCGAGCACGGTAAACACTGATTCGATGCCACCTGCGCCGCCCAGCAAATGCCCTGTCATGGATTTGGTGGAGTTAATGAGTGCTCGCTTAGCCGCATCACCCAGTGCTGCCTTGATAGCGTTGGTCTCGTTGATGTCGCCCAGTGGCGTCGAAGTGCCGTGTGCGTTAACGTAATTGACCGCATCTGGATTCAGTCCTGCGTTGTTGAGCGCATTCAAAATGGCGCGGCGCGGACCGTCGGTATTGGGCGCGGTCATGTGGTACGCGTCGCCGCTCATGCCAAAGCCTGAAAGCTCACAGTAAATTTTTGCGCCACGTGCCTTGGCGTGCTCATACTCTTCTAGCACCATCACGCCAGCGCCTTCTCCCAGCACAAAACCGTCACGGTCTTTGTCAAATGGGCGCGAAGCCGCAGCAGGATCATCGTTGCGCGTAGACAGCGCCCGCGCCGCCGCAAAACCACCAATGCCCAGCGGCGACACGGTGGACTCGGCACCGCCAGCAATCATGACGTCAGCGTCACCGTATTCAATCATTCGCGCCGACATGCCAATGGCATGTAAGCCTGTGGTGCAAGCGGTGACGACGGCGATATTTGGTCCTTTAAAACCAAAACGAATCGACACGTGACCCGAAATCATGTTGATGATGGAGGCAGGCACAAAAAACGGCGTAATACGCCTTGGGCCACGCGCTGCGAGCTCAATTTGAGTCTCTTCAATCAGTGGCAAGCCACCAATGCCCGAGCCAATGTTGCAACCAATACGCAAAGACTCTTCTTCGCCCAGCGCCTCTCCAGTCAAAAGACCAGAATCGCGTACCGCTTGGTCAGCAGCCGCAATTCCATAGTGAATAAAGGTGTCCATGGTGCGAACTTCTTTGGTGTTGAGGTAATCCTCTACCTTGAAGCCTTTGACCTCACCCGCAAATTTGCAAGCAAAAGCAGTCGCATCAAATTTGGTGATGTTGGCAATGCCAGATTGGCCAGCCAACAAATTGGCCCAGCTAGTCGCGACATCATTTCCCACTGGCGTTACACAGCCAAGGCCTGTAACGACGACTCTACGCTTTGTCATAACTCATTCTCCGACTTGCACATAACAACGACAAAAAGCCTGACCTTTCTACAGGATCAGGCTTTTTTAGATTTGATAAACCGAAGGCTTAGGCCTTGCTGTGGGTAGTTGCGTAGTCAACTGCGTTTTGCACAGTCGTGATCTTCTCTGCATCTTCATCAGGAATCTCAATACCAAACGCGTCTTCCAAGGCCATGACCAATTCCACTGTGTCTAGTGAGTCAGCGCCCAAGTCAGCCACGAAGGCTTTTTCGTTGGTCACAGCAGACTCTTCCACGCCGAGTTGTTCGGCAATGATTTTTTTGACACGGGTTTCGATATCGCTCATATATCCCTCAAGGGTTGTAAAAGAAGTCTTGCATTGTACAGAAGTCACAAACGACCAAATCACTAGAATCGCGGGCATGGCAAACAGTACAAAAAACCAGTTGAGCAACCAAACCTATAGCGAAACCTCGATCCGCGTCTTAAA
>CANBRV010000159.1 GCA_947372005.1 Comamonadaceae bacterium
TAACCACGTGCTTTAGGCGCTTGCATCATGGCATTTTCTGCTTGCTGCACGCACTTGAGCAGGGGTAGCTTGCCGTTGTCGTCAAAATACACGCCTACGCCGAGATTGACTTTTTTAGGGTTGGTGTCAGCGGCAAATTGTTCGTTTAAGCCCAAAATCGGGTCACGCGGGGCTAGTTCTACGGCAGAGAAGAGAGACATTATCAAATCCTAGAGTACAAAAGGATTTGATTTTAAAGGATTGAGTTTTAAACCAAAGGCATGGGCGGGAGTCACGCCAATGGCGCAACGGCGGCGCCTTGAATGTTGTGGCGTTTGAGCGAAGCCGCCACAAAGCCAGAGCGCTTCATTTCCTCTACAAAATTGCGTATGTATTCCGTGGCTGCTGCACCGCGGTTATTTGGGATGCCCATCGCCTGTGCGATGACCATGAAGTTGGTGTCGAGCAAGCGTAGTTTTTCCTTGCCTTCAAGACGCTTGATGTCTGACTCTAGTTGTTGTTTTACGCCTGCAGCTACGTCAGTCGTATTTTGCAAAAACGTATCAACTACTGCCTGCGATGTCACAGAATGCATTAATGTTGCGTTTTTGAGACTTCTACTCAAAAATAAATCATAAGCACTACCTTTTGCTGCTGTTACGCGAATGCCAGGCTTATCTACCTCTGCATTGACTTGCAACGGCGATCCTTGACGCACTAAATAGTAGCCTTCTATATGTATATAAGCGGCTGTAAAGCTAATGCCCTCTCCGCGGAGCGGGTCTATGGCAAAAAATCCGATGTCCGCATCACCGCTTGTCACAGCGGCCACAGACTTTGCTGCCGCATCAAAGACTTTGAGCTCTAACTCTACGCCAAGACGTTTGGCTAGTTCACGACTTAAGTCTACAGAAACCCCAAACACCTCGCCTGTAGAAGCATTCTTATTAGCTAAGATGGGATTTCCTAAATTGATAGAAGCGCGCAGTTTGCCGTTTGGGCACAAAAGGGGGGAGCAGCTAGCGGAGTCAAATTTTGTAGTCATGGAAATAAAAAAGTTAAAGTTAGACTGTTTTTTGATAAAAATTGAAATTAGTACTAAATTTCTTATATTTTGGTATTAGAATCCGCCCGTTGGTAAAAATTATTTGGTTTTAATTGGTTTTCTTTATTCTTCAAAAGGATGACACATGCGTATTTTAATGACACAGGAAATGTTAATGGTGCAAGCTGGACTGGCTTCTCCGACGACGCCTACTCCATCACCAACTTCTGGTGGTGGTAGCGGAACTCCAGCCCCAGCACCTTCGCCAGTGCCGACCCCAACACCAACTCCAACGCCAACAACAGGCGGCGGATGCAATAATGGTTTTGGCAATGGTGATCAAGATGCGCCTGGTCGTAGCGGTGATCGCAATCATGCCGAAAATTCAGATCGCGAAGATCGCGAAGATCGCGAAGATTGCGGCGGTCACGGTCACGGTCGTTGCGACTAATTCGCATACCGATGGTGTAAAGTAGCTCTTTCGGCTAACTAGTACCATCTACCACATTTGTGGTTATCTAATGGGATTCTGGGTTCGCTCAGAGTCCCATTTTTATTGCCAAAAGGTTTTAATTGATGCGTTTATTTCGTAAGGAAGCTCTCGCTGCCAATCTTCCGCGATTGCACGGAGAGATTGTTGTGCGTGGAAACTGGGTCATGTGGGCCTTGACGGGTGTCGTGATGACCTGTGTGGCTGGTATTTTGACCTTGGTTTTTTTTGCTGAATATACGCGCCGCGTCACCGTGTCTGGCTATTTGATTCCTGTTGGAGGTGTTGTCCGGGTCTATAGTCCACAAGCAGGTCGCGCGGCTCAAGTTCTTGTGTCAGAGGGTGAGGTTGTCACTGCTGGACAGGCGTTAGCTGTTGTCGCAGATGAGCGTCCAGACACAACGGGTGGCGATGCTCGTGCCAAAAGTGCGCAGCAAATCCAAGAACGAAAAAATAACCTAGGAAATGTAATTAAGCAGCAAGAGCAGCTATTTAGTCAAACGAGTCGAGGGTTGGGTCTCAGAATTGCTGCCTTGTATCAAGAAATGGCTCAACTTCTAGAAGAGCAGAAAACACAATCAAGCCGAGTTGGATACGCTAAAAGTGCACTCAAAAGAAATATTGATTTAGCAGCGCAAAACTACGTTTCAGATGCCGTGGTACAAGAAAAGCAAGAGGCGGTTGCAGACCAAGAGGCTAAATTGCAAGCTTTGCAGCGAACGCATGCTGGGTTAAGACGCGAATTGGAGACTTTGCGAGCTGAATTGGCCGAATTGCCGATGCGTAAACGTACCCAAGTGGCCGAGCTTGAGAGAGGCGTTACGCAGGCGAAGCAAGACTTAATTGAGCTGGAGTCTAGAAAAGAAATTGTGATTACAAGCCCCCAAGCGGGTGTTATTTCTGGATTGGCTGTGAAGGTTGGTCAGCTGGTTGGGATTGATAAATCGCTCATGATGTTGTTGCCAGAGAATAAAAAAGATCAAACTAAGAGTGGCGAGCTAGAAGCGCATCTTTTTGCTCAAAGCAAGGATGCTGGATTTTTGAGCTCAGGGCAGACGGTCAGGATTCGCTATGGCGCTTATCCTTATCAAAAATTTGGGCAATACAACGCCCGAATTGTGGAAGTCTCGCGAACCCCTTTTTTGCTCAATGAGTTGCCATTCCCCCTAGCCTCTAAAGCCATTACGCCGCAAACAGATGAACCGGTTTATCGTGTGCGAGCTGTCCTTGAAAGCCAGAATGCGAGTGCTTATGGCGTCAAGCAAGTGCTGCAAAGCGGCATGCAGTTAGAGGCCGATGTCATGCTGGATACGCGAACCGTTGCTCAGTGGATTTTGGAGCCTCTTTACTCCTTACGCGGACGATACATTCGCTAAAGTTTTATGAAGAAATCACTTATCTTTAGTGGCGCACCTGCGCTACCCATGATTTATCAAACAGAGGCAGCAGAATGCGGCCTCGCATGCTTAGCCATGGTGGCAAGTGCTCATGGGTTGCTGCTTGATTTGCCTGCTATACGCGCCAAACTGTCGGTTTCGCTTAAGGGTATGAATATGGCGCAGCTGGTGGAGGGCGCTCAGCTCATTGATCTAGCCTCTAGGCCTGTGCGCTTAGAGCTGGAGGAGCTGAAGGATTTAAAGCTCCCGTGCATTTTGCACTGGGATATGAATCACTTTGTTGTTTTGCAAAGCGTTGGCAAGCGCAAGGTCGTGATTCATGATCCAGCTAAAGGGATTAAAACTTTGAGTTTGGATGAGTGCTCCAAGCATTTCACGGGCGTTGCACTTGAGCTATCGCCGACCCCAGACTTTAAGCCGCGCAAAGAGAAACAGCGAGTGAGCTTGAGTAACTTATTTGGTCGTTTGGTGGGCGTTCGGCGTCAAATGATTCAAATTTTTATGATTTCTTTTGCGCTTCAAGTTTGTGCACTACTGAGCCCGCTCTATATCCAATCATTGGTGGACCACGCGCTTATCTCGGGTGATAAGCATTTGATTGCCATTCTTTCGTTAGGGTTTTTATTTCTAGCAATGTTGCAAGTCGGGATTGGCGCGCTGCGTAGTTGGGTTGTTTTAAAGTTGGGCACAGAGATGGGTGTTCAATGGTCTGTGAATGTGTTTTCACACATGATTCGCTTGCCACAAGCCTTTTTTGAAAAACGGCATTTAGGTGATTTGGTCTCACGATTTGGCTCTATTGGTGTGATCCAGCGCACGCTGACAATGAGTTTTATTGAAGGCGTGATTGACAGTATCTTGGCGCTTCTGTCTTTGGCGCTTATGTGGCTCTACAGTGGCATGCTCTCATCTATTGTGATTGCTTCTGTGGGTGTTTATGCTATTTTGCGGTTTGCAGCTTACGGACCTTTGCGGCAAGCAACCGAAGAAAGCATCTTGCTTGGCGCCAAGCAAAGCAGCTCGTTCATGGAGAGCTTGCGTGGGATTCAAGCGATTAAGCTCTTTGCGCGGGAATCTCAGCGACAAGTTTTATGGCATAACCACCTGATTGACACAACAAACCGAACGATTAAAACCCAGCGATTCATGATGGGCTACAACATCGCTGGCGGTGTCTTATCAGGGATTGCCAATATTGCCGTGGTTTGGCTGGGAGCGGAATTGATACTGAGCAATAGTTTCTCAGTCGGTATGTTGATTGCCTTTTTTGCTTATCAGGCGGTGTTTACTCAGCGCATGATTGGCTTGATTGATAAAAGCATTGAGCTCAAAATGCTGAGTCTTCAATCGGAGCGTTTAGCCGACATTGTGTTAACTCCAAAAGAGGCGGTAAGTGCAAGTGGATTTGAGACAGTCTCTTCGTCTCAGTTTCCAGCTGGGAAATTGAAATTAGATGGCGTCACCTTCCGCTACTCAGACCTCGATCCCTTTGTTCTAAAAAACTTATCAATAGAAATTCCAGAAGGAAAATCTGTTGCTATTGTTGGGCCTTCGGGTTGCGGCAAAACCACGCTGGCTAAGCTCATCTTGGGGCTGCTTAGACCTACTGACGGCTATATATGGAAAGGCGGGGTGGATACATCGAAAGTTTCCTTGGCTGCTTGGCGCAGCCGAGTGAATGCTGTCATGCAGGATGATCAATTATTTGCAGGATCCATTATTGACAACATTTGCTTTTTCGATGAAGCCCCCAATTTTGACCGCGTTGTTGAAGTTGCCAAGTTAGCTTGCATACATAAAGACATTGAGCGTATGAACATGGGCTACAACACCTTGGTGGGCGACATGGGGACGGCGCTTTCGGGTGGACAAAAGCAGAGACTTTTGCTGGCGAGAGCTTTGTACCGCGAGCCAGAAATTGTGGTGTTAGATGAAGCGACGAGCCACTTAGATGTCAAGTTAGAGCAGGCAATTAATAACGCTATCAACTCACTGACCATGACTCGGATTGTGATTGCGCATAGACCAGAAACGATTGCGTCATGCGATGTAGTCATCAACTTGGAAGATTACAACAAGGCGGATAACATGGACGGTCTATGACCGATCTTGTAAACAGCCTTCTAGCCCCGCAAACCACGGCTTCTACCGATCTGGGTGCGACCGAGGGGCAATTCGTCTCCTACCCAGACTCGCCATTTCAGCTCTTTCAACCCTACCCACCCGCAGGCGATCAGCCCGAAGCGATTAACAAGCTAGTCGACGGCATTAACGACGGCGAAGCATTTCAAACCTTGTTAGGTGTTACAGGTTCAGGTAAGACCTTCACCATGGCGAATGTGATTGCACGTGCAGGTCGGCCAGCGCTGGTGTTTGCGCACAACAAAACCCTTGCAGCCCAGTTGTACTCTGAGTTCCGCGAGTTTTTCCCTAAAAATGCGGTTGAGTACTTCGTGAGTTACTACGACTACTACCAGCCTGAGGCTTACGTGCCGCAGCGCGACATGTTCATTGAAAAAGATTCTGCGATTAATGAGCACATCGAGCAGATGCGCCTGTCGTGTACCAAGAGCATTTTGGAGCGGCGCGATGTCATCATCGTGGCAAGCGTCTCAGCAATTTACGGCATTGGCGAGCCCGA
>CANBRV010000160.1 GCA_947372005.1 Comamonadaceae bacterium
CTTGGCTTGCGCATCTGACTCGGCAACCATAGCGCCTTGCGCCTGAGCTACGCCACTACTTGCAGCTAAAACACCACTTGCCAAGCTAAATTGAACAATAAACTCACGACGATTTGTCATTTTTGATACTCCTGTTGACAGTTAAATAAAAAGTAATTATCGCAACACTAACACTGGTATTTTGGAGTGCGTGAGCACATGCTGCGTCTCACTTCCCAAAAGAATGCCCTTGATGCCGCGTCTTCCGTGTGAAGACATCACGATCAAATGACATTTGCTTTTAGTGGCAGCCGAAATAATCGCGTCTGCCACATAGTTAGAACGCACGACCAAGGTTTTGGCTGTAACGCCGACGCGGATCGCCAGCTTCTTCATCACATCAAGAGACGCTTGTGCTTCGTCCATCCATTGCTTTTCGATACGCTCAATGTCCTCATTAGGCAAGACATAACCACCTTCAAAATAACTGGATGTGTAGCGTCCTACCACTTTCACAATAACCACTTCGGATCCCAAACTCTCTGCGAGAGCCAAGCCATTCGTCACCGCTTTTTTTGACAGTGGTGAGCCATCGGTCGTAATCAGAATTTTTCCATACATGATGTGCTCCTTTTAAGGGTTTATTTAACTGACGAATGAACGATAAGTCAGCATGAGACGCATCGCTTTGATATAGATCAAACAACGCACGATATCTTTTTATTAGGATGAAGCCATGAAGGCTTTTGATCCGCAACTCACTCTACTTGACACATCTACTGAGTGGTGTTCGTTTTCGCACATAGCAAGCAATAAATCAACTCAAGCCACTACGTGGGAATCCTCCATCGTTGTTGATGGCATGCACTGCGCAGCTTGTGCGATCAATATTGAAAATGCGCTTAAAAAAACAACTGGTGTGCTCAGTGCAGACATCAGCGCAGCCAGTCACCGTGGGCGTGTGGTGTGGCGCGAAAATGCGACTCGCCCCTCCCAGTGGATGCAGGTCATCATCGATGCGGGCTACAACGTACTGCCCGCTCAGGATGCACAGCGGCTAGAGCTTCGCAAACGCGAAACTCGCCTTGCACTGTGGCGCTGGTTGGTTGCGGGGCTTTGCATGATGCAAGTCATGATGTACGCATTCCCCGAATACATCGCGCGACCTGGCGACATGACGGATGAGGCGCAGCGTCTGATGCGATGGGCTTCGTGGGTGTTGACACTGCCCGTACTTTTGTTTTCATGCAAACCATTTTTTGCAAGCGCTTGGCTAGATTTGCAGCATCGGCGTGTCAGTATGGATTTGCCTGTTGCGCTTGGTATGGCGATCACCTTTATCGTCAGCACATTAGGCACGTTTGACCCTAAAAGCCAATGGGGACGCGAGGTGTACTTTGACTCGCTTACCATGTACGTTTTCTTCCTGCTCACGGGTCGTTGGCTAGAGCTTCGGATGCGAGATCGTACCGCTGGCGCTTTAGAGGCACTCATGAACCGCATGCCTGAAAGCGCGCTACGCCTACTGCCATCGGGTGAGTTTGAGCGCGTGCTACTGCGTCAATTAACCGTTGGCGATACCGTTCGCGTTGCAGTTGGCGAGGCATTCCCTGCCGATGGCGTGTTGTTAGACGGCACAACACATGCCGACGAGGCGCTACTCACAGGCGAATCAAAACCAATCGCGAAGGCTACGGGTGATGCAGTCATCGCGGGCAGCCACAACTTAGATTCAAGTGTCAATGTTCGCGTCGAACAAATGGGCGAGCAAACTCGCTTTTCACAAATAGTTCGCCTGATGGAGCAAGCCTCGCTAGAAAAACCGCAGTTGGCGCAATTAGCCGACCGACTTGCCAAGCCTTTTTTAATCGGCATCTTGCTGGTCGCGGGACTCATCATTGGACTGGGTTGGTCTAAAGACCCGAGCCACGCCCTCATGGTTGCCGTTGCCGTTTTAATTGTCACGTGTCCTTGTGCGCTGTCATTGGCAACACCTGCCGCCATGCTCGCTTCTGCTGGTGCATTGGCTAAAAAAGGTGTGTTGATACGACATCTACAAGCGCTTGAGACGCTATCAAAAGTTGATACGTTGATTTTTGATAAAACGGGCACCTTAACCGAAGACGGTCTGGTGCTTGCAAAAGTGGAGACGCGCATCGGCATGAGCGAACTAATGGCGTGTCAGTTGGCTGGATTGTTGGCTGCGGATTCGCTTCACCCCATTTCAAAATCCATCGTGGCGTATTGCCAGCAAAATGCAGCGCCACTACCAGCATGGCAAATCATCACTAAAACAGAGCTTGCAGGCCGTGGAGTCACGGCTCAAATCGGCGCATCCAAGGAAACAGCCATTTATCAATGGGGCTCGGCTGAATTTTGCGGCGTCAAACCGCTTCAAACGACAGCGGTGCAAGCGCATCTATCCGATGCCAAAGGATGGTTAGCCTCATTTGAATTTCAAGAACGCGTGAGGGTTGATGCCGTGCAAACCTTGGCGGCATTGCAAGATGCACGCCTTTTGGTGCAATTGCTATCAGGTGATTCTCAATTAGCAACCCAGCATGTGGCAAACCACTTAAACATGGCTAACTACCGAGGCCTATGCACACCCGATATCAAACTAGCCATGCTGCAAGATTTGCAAAAGCAAGGGCACATCGTGGGCATGGTGGGAGATGGCCTAAACGATGGTCCAGTTTTGGCAGGCGCAGATGTGTCATTTGCTTTTGGACGTGCCGTACCTTTGACGCAATCGAAATCTGATTTCATAGTGCTAGGTTCGCAGTTAGAGCACATCGCGCTGGCCGTCAAACAAGCCAAGCGCACCATGCGTGTGGTCAAACAAAACTTGGTGTGGGCGCTCGTCTATAACGCCGCTGCGGTGCCTCTAGCCATCATGGGGTACCTGCCCGCATGGCTTGCTGGTATTGGCATGGCGGGCAGCTCGCTCTTGGTAGTAGGCAATGCCATGCGGCTGCGGAACATCTAACGAAAGCTCGTCATATGGACATTCTTTATCTACTCGTACCGCTATCTGTGATGCTCGTGTTTTTTATTCTTGCGGGTTTGTGGTGGGCCGTGTATCGCGGTCAATTCGAAGACCTAGAGGGCGAAGGCGAGCGGATTTTGCATATGGATTCTTAGCTCGGATTCTTAAATATCAGCAAAGTTTTTGATCCTTGTCAAAGTGTTGGCAATGGCATTTGAATAGCATGAGCGCATGACTCAAACAACATGTCTCACACCAGTAAACGCCCCTATTTCTATTGACCAACCCTTGCCTCATCGCAAGACTTTGCGCGAGTGGTTATTGCCATTTTCTAAACGAGACACTGCAAGAGCTATCGCGCTACTCGCGCTAGATTACGCCCTGCTATTTGCCACACTTGCAGGTACTGTTTTACTTAGCCCGTGGTGGGCTAAATTGTTGGCGGGCTTGTCTGCGGGGTTCATGATCGGCAGGCTTTTCATCATTGGGCACGATGCGTGTCACCAAAGCCTCACGCCGAATCGAAAACTCAATCCTTGGCTGGGTCGCCTTGCATTTTTGCCATCCCTTACGCCGTATAGCCTTTGGGAAGTCGGTCACAACGTGATTCATCACGGCTATACCAATCTCAAAGGTGTGGATTTTGTTTGGCAACCTTTATCAGCTGAGGAATATGCCGAGCTAGGGGCATTTAAGCAGTTGATGTACCGCGTCTACCGTAGCGGTTGGGCACCAGGTCTTTATTACTTAATTGAGATGTGGTGGAACCGCATGTTCTTCCCAAACCGCACGTACATGCCGACGCGTCGCCCTATTTTTCTAAAAGACAGTTGCCTTGCCGCAGCGTTTGGCGTGGCATGGGTCGGCGCGATGGTGTGGGCAGGGCTGGCGTCGGAGCAATCTATTTGGCTGACATTGTTCATGGGCGTGGCCATCCCCTTTTTGTTTTGGGTCTCCATGATTGGTTTTGTGGTGTACGTCCATCACACGCATACACAAGTCGTTTGGCACGGTAACAAAGCCCAGTGGACAAAGACAGCGCCATTTGTTTCGACCACGGTGCACTTGACCTTCCCACTCAAGATTGGCGCTTTGCTTCATAACATCATGGAGCACACCGCGCATCACGTGGATATGAGCGTGCCGCTCTATCACCTCAAAGGTGCGCAAGCCAAATTGGAAGCGATGCTCCCTGAGCGCATTGTGATTCAGCCTTTTTCGCTCGGCTGGTACGTCCGCACAGCACGTAGTTGCAAGCTTTATGACTTCGATAACAAGCATTGGCTCACATTTTGATGATGAGTTGATATACATCAAAGCAGCACACCCCCGTAATTGCGAAACTGCCTCTGAATCCTCTTGAAAGCTCATACCTATGAAATCATCTACTTTTAACGATACCGTCGTCAGGCAGTTCTCCATCATGGCAGTCATCTGGGGTGCAGTCGGCATGCTCGTTGGCGTCATCATTGCCGCTCAGCTGACTTGGCCAGAACTCAACTTAGGCATTTCATGGCTGAGTTACGGCAGGCTTAGGCCGCTGCACACCAATGCGGTGATTTTTGCGTTTGGTGGTTGCACCTTGTTTGCGACCAGCTATTACGTGGTGCAGCGAACCTGCCAAACGCGTTTGTTTGGCGACAAGCTGGCAAGCCTCACGTTTTGGGGCTGGCAGCTCGTCATCTTGTCCGCCGTGGTCTCGCTCCCGATGGGCTACACCAGCGGCAAAGAATACGCCGAACTAGAGTGGCCAATTGACATCTTGATTGCGATTGTCTGGGTGTCCTACGCCATCGTCTTCTTTGGCACGATTGCCAAACGAACCGTCAAACACATTTACGTTGCCAATTGGTTTTTTGGTGCGTTTATCTTGACGGTTGCCATGCTGCACATCGTCAACAGTGCCGCCATTCCAGCTGGGTGGATGAAGTCATATTCTGCTTACGCTGGCGTGCAAGACGCCATGATTCAATGGTGGTACGGGCACAACGCGGTAGGTTTCTTTTTGACCGCAGGCTTTTTGGGCATCATGTATTACTTCATCCCCAAGCAAGCCGAACGTCCCGTCTATAGCTATCGTTTATCCATTGTTCACTTTTGGGCGCTGATTTTTACCTACATGTGGGCGGGTCCGCATCACCTGCACTACACCGCGTTGCCAGACTGGACGCAGTCGGTCGGCATGGTGTTCTCGCTCATTTTGCTAGCGCCTAGCTGGGGCGGCATGATCAACGGCGTGATGACGTTGTCGGGCGCTTGGCACAAGCTGCGCGACGATCCCATCTTGCGCTTTTTAATCGTCTCGTTGTCCTTCTATGGCATGAGCACATTTGAAGGTCCGATGATGTCCATCAAAACCGTCAACGCACTCAGCCACTACACCGATTGGACGGTAGGCCATGTGCACTCAGGCGCACTGGGTTGGGTTGGGTTGGTCTCCATGGGCTCGCTCTACTACTTGATCCCGCGCCTGTTTGGTCAGAAAAAAATGTACAGCATCCCCGCTATCGAACTGCACTTTTGGATGGCAACGATCGGCATCGTGAT
>CANBRV010000161.1 GCA_947372005.1 Comamonadaceae bacterium
TCACGCGCGACAGCAACGATTTCACACCGTATGAATGAAGCCGAAACCCGTGCCGAGCACATTGACCCTGCGCTAGCCCTTGCTGGCTGGGGCGTGCAGGCGGGTAGCCAGAACTTGAGTCGTGTGCGGCGCGAGTTTTCGATTACGCAAGGGCGTATCGAAGGCGGTGGCAAGCGCGGTAAGGCTTTGACGGCCGATTACGTGCTGGAGTACAAAGGCATCAAGCTTGCCGTGATTGAAGCTAAATCGTTTGATCTGCCCCTGACCGAGGGGCTCGCGCAAGCCAAAAACTACGCCAATAAATTGCAGCTTCGCTTTGCCTATGCCACCAACGGGCGGGGTTTTTACCGCGTGGATATGCACACAGGCGCGGAGGGCGAACTGGCGGGTTTGATGGACGGATTCCCTACGCCCGAGCAGCTGTGGGAACTCACCTTCGGCAAGCCCAAAGCGGTGGAGTTAGCCACAGCGCCTGAGTTTTGGCGTGACCGTTTTGCCCTAGTGCCTTACCCCGACAAAAGCGGCTCGTGGTCGATTCGGTTTTATCAAGAGTTGGCGGTGCAGGCGGTGCTTCGCAAGATGGCGGCAGGCGACAAACGTGTGCTGCTCACGCTGGCAACGGGTACGGGAAAAACGTCAATTGCGTTTCAGATTGCTTGGAAGTTATTTCAAACACGTTGGAACTTAAGCGGTGAGCCCACACGCCGTCCGCGCATTTTGTTTTTGGCGGATCGCAACAATTTGGCCACGCAGGCGTACAACGATTTCACATCGTTTGTTGCGTTTGCTGATGGTGCGCTGGTACGCATCAAGCCTGACGAAATTAAAAAGAAGGGTCGCGTGCCAACCAACGGCAGTTTGTTTTTTACGATCTTCCAAACTTTTATGAGCGGTACGGATGCAGCAGAGGACGGGACAAAAGAGGCCAGCCCCTACTTTGGCGAGTATCCCAAGGACTTTTTTGACCTCATCATCATTGACGAATGTCACCGAGGCGGCGCCAATGACGAAGGCACGTGGCGCGGCATCCTTGAGTATTTTTCGCCCGCCGTGCAGCTGGGCTTAACCGCTACGCCCAAGCGCAAAGACAACACGAACACCTATGCCTATTTTGGCGAGCCTGCGTTTGTTTATTCGCTCAAAGACGGCATCAACGATGGCTTTTTGACGCCGTTTCGCGTCAAGCAAATTTCGACCACACTGGACGAGTACGTCTACACGCCTGACGATACGGTGCTGGACGGTGAGGTGGAGACGGGCAAGCGTTACGTTGAAGCGGACTTCAATAAAGTGATTGAAATTGCCGCACGAGAAAAAGCACGCGTAGATATATTTATGAATGCGATTGACCAGCGGCAAAAGACAATTGTGTTTTGTGCTACACAAGCACATGCCTTAGCGGTGCGCGACCTCATCAATCAATGCAAAACCAGTAGCGACCCCAACTATTGTCAACGCGTCACGGCGAATGATGGCGCACTAGGTGAGCAGCACCTCAAAGATTTTCAAGACAATGAAAAATCAATTCCAACGATTTTGACGACTTCGCAGAAGCTCTCAACTGGCGTGGACGCGAGGAATGTGCGCAACATTGTGCTGATGCGCCCTGTGAACAACATCATCGAGTTCAAACAAATCATTGGGCGCGGCACGCGCTTGTTTGAGGGCAAAGACTATTTCACGATCTACGATTTTGTGAAAGCTTATGAGCACTTTAGTGATCCTGAGTGGGATGGTGATGCGATAGAGGTTGAAACAGCAACGAGCCCTGCACTATTGCCCAAGCCGCCGCCAACACCATACGCTGCCCAGCCGCCCAGTACAGCGCCTGAAGTGCGCGAGCGTGCCGCAAAAATCAAAGTGAAATTAGCGGATGGCAAAGCGCGAACGATCCAGCACATGATGGCTACGAGCTTTTGGCATCCTGATGGCACGCCGATGTCGGCGCAGCAATTTATGGAGGCGCTCTTTGGCAAGCTCCCCGATTTTTTTGCCAGTGAGACGGAATTGCGCACATTATGGAGCGATCCTTTGACGCGTAAAAAACTGCTCGCAGGCCTTGCCGATAAAGGCTTTGGCAAAGATCAGTTGCTAGAGATGCAGCGCATTATTGAAGCGCCGAATTCGGACTTGTTTGATGTACTCGCGCATGTGGCGTATGCGTTAGAACCGCTGACGCGCAAGATGCGAGCTGACCGTGCGATGGCTGGGGTCAGCGAGCATTTCAGCGCCAAGCACCAAGTGTTTTTGGACTTTGTGCTGGCGCACTATGTTGATTTGGGTGTGGACGAGTTGGATGTCGAAAACCTACGCGGTTTGCTGACACTTAAATACAGCGATTCAATGAGCGATGCACTCAAAGATTTAGGTGCGCCACAAGAAATCAATCGCTCATTTTGCGGATTTCAAAAATATCTTTATGCCTAAGCCGCACGGCCGGACAGCATCGCCACCGTCCCAATCCCAAGCAAAGTCATCACCAGCGACGCACCCACATGCGTTGCAATAGCCCCGCAAGCCCACATCAGGCGGCCTTGTTGCAAGAGACTCACCACCTCTGCTGAGAACGTGGAGAACGTGGTGAGGCCACCTAAAAATCCCGTTACGATGAGTAAGCGCCACTGCGGCGAGAGCTCGGGGTGGTTGCCTAAAAACGCCACCGCCACGCCAATCAAATAGCCGCCGATCGCATTAGCTGCTAGCGTGCCAGGGGGAAGGGTTGGAAAGAGGCTGTTGAGCTGCGTGCCGAGCCACCAGCGCAGGATTGCGCCCATTGAAGCACCTACACTTATCGACAATAGTGTTGCCCCTAAATTTGGAATCATGACTAAGCCTTCAAGTTCATCAAAAAACGTATTGTCCACTGCGCTCGTGTGGTTCCGCCGCGATTTGCGTGTTTCGGACAACGCAGCGCTCTATCATGCGCTCAAAAATCACGAGGCCGTGTACTGCGCCTTCGTGTTCGACACTGACATTTTGAATGCATTGCCGCGTACCGACCGCCGCGTCGAGTTCATCCGCGAATCGCTGATGGATTTAGACGCGCAATTTCAAGAACTGTCTGGCAGACGTGCTCGCTTGCTCGTGCTGCATGGACGTGCGATAGATGAAATCCCAAGACTCGCGGTAGAGCTAGGCGCGACTTCTGTGTATGCCAATCACGACGATGAGCCGGGCGCCATACGGCGCGACGCCAGTGTGGCTGAAGCGTTGCGGGCGATGGATAGCAAGCTGTATACCTTTAAAGACCACGTTGTGTTTGAGCGCCAAGAGGTGCTGACGCAAGCTGGCAAGCCCTACACCGTGTTTACGCCGTACAAAAATGCGTGGCTTAAAAAACTAGAAACTCGCGACGATGGTTTTTATTTGAAGTCTTATCCGACCGAAAAATATGCGCATGCCTTGCAAGTCATATCAGATGGACTTCGCCAGACGTATGCGCTGCCAAGCCTTACAGAAATTGGCTTTGAGAAGAGTAATCTTGCGGAACTAGGCGTGCAAACAGGTAGCGCGGGCGCACAAAAACTGCTCGAAGACTTTGTGCCACGTATGACGCGCTACCAAGAGACGCGTGACTTTCCCGCTATTAAAGGGCCGAGCTATTTGAGCGTGCATTTGCGCTTTGGGACGGTGTCTATCAGGCAGTTGGCAAAATTGGCAAAAAATCAAAATGATGTGGGCGCTACGACTTGGCTTTCTGAGCTTATCTGGCGCGACTTTTATCATCAAATCATGGCGAACTTTCCGCATGCCATGGCGGGCAGTTTCAAGCCCGACTACGACCGCATTGACTGGGAAGGTGGCGAAACAGCAAATGCCCTGTACGCCTCATGGACAGAGGCTCGGACGGGATATCCATTGGTAGATGCTGCTATGCGTCAACTTAATCAAACAGGCTATATGCACAATCGCCTGCGCATGGTGGTGGCGAGCTTTTTGACTAAAGACTTGGGGCTCGATTGGCGGCTTGGCGAGCGCTATTTTGCGGAGCATCTCATCGACTTCGATCTGGCTGCCAACAACGGCGGCTGGCAATGGGCGGCGTCCAGCGGCTGCGATGCACAGCCTTATTTCCGCATCTTTAATCCGACGAGCCAAAGCGAAAAATTTGACCCTAAAGGCAAGTTCATTCGGCGCTATATGCCAGAGTTGGCCAGCCTTAGCGATAAAGAGATTCATGTGCCAAAGAATCCTGTTGTCGATCACGCCGAGGCCAGAGCTAAAACATTGGAGCGTTATGCCGTTGTTAAGAATGCCGCTTAATTCGCGCTATAAGCCTCTGAATATTGACGAACACCTCATCGTCGCTGTTAAACCAGCGGGGCTGCTGGCCGTACCTGGGCGCGGCGCGGATAAGCAAGACTGTTTCAGCAGCAGGCTTGCAGCGGAGTTCGGCGAAATCCATATCGTGCATCGACTTGACCAAGCCACATCAGGCTTGATGGTGTTTGCAAGAAGTCTTACCGCGTTACGTGATCTGCATGCGCAATTCCGTGCGGGCACAGTAAATAAGGCTTACGAGGCGATTGTGCTTGGCAAGCCAGAACAGGCAATCTTTACGATTGATTTGCCAATCTCAGCAGATTGGCCGAATCGCCCTAAGCAAAAAGTTAATTTAGAGAACGGTAAGCCATCGACAACGCAAGTAGAAGTTCTGAGTGTTGACGCAACGACCAACACCAGTCGCGTTCGCTTGATTCCAATCACTGGGCGCACACATCAACTGCGCGTGCACTTGTCGGCAATTGGACACGCCATCGTGGGTGATGTGCTATATGACCTAGAGGCCATGCCAGATATGGCTTCTCGCTTAATGTTGCATGCGAATTTTTTAGCGTTTACGCATACCGAAACGGGTGCGCGAGTGCAGTTCGACGCAAGCCCTGAGTTTTAAGCTGCCCACTTTACCGCGCCAAAATACGCTGTTGCTAAGACAACAACCCCAAACGCAATACGGTACCAAGCAAATACAACAAAGCTGTGGGTGGCGATGTACTTAAGCAGCCAACGAACACAAAGCCAAGCGCTTAAAAATGAAAACAACAACCCGACGGCAAACATCGGTGCATCTGCCATAGAGAGCAGTGCACGCTCTTTATAAAGGCTGTAACCACCCGCGCCTATGAGTGTGGGGATGGCAAGGTAGAACGAAAAATCGGTTGCGGCTTTTCTGGATAACCCTAAAACCATGCCGCCAATAATCATGGCGCCACTACGGCTGGTACCAGGAATTAGCGCTAAGCACTGAACAAGCCCTACTTTAAAAGCGAGCAGGGGCGTCATGGTTTCGACAGTGGTTTGGCTGTGTTGTTCTGTTTCAAGTCGCGTATTGCGCTTTTCAACCCACAAAATAATAAGACCGCCCAAAATAAATGTGGTTGCCACAACGGATGGCGTAAACAGGTGCGCTTTGATGTAGTTGCCAAATAGCAGTCCAAGCACCACAGCAGGAACAAACGCCACCAAAATGTTACGCATGAGATTTTGAGCAGCAGCTTGGCGCGATAAGCC
>CANBRV010000162.1 GCA_947372005.1 Comamonadaceae bacterium
GACCCTATTCGTGCCGTGATTGGTCTGCAAATGGGGCGCGGATGGAAAAAGAAAATTGAAGAAGCGATTGGCGGCTTAGATGGCTGTACCCATGTGCGGGAGCTGTTGTCTGGCGCTGCCACTGCGGCATATCAAACGGTGTATCCATACCGCAGCAACAACAGCAAAGTCAAATCCAGCGAAGTGACCGAGCAGCCCAAACATCTCAATCAATGCACAGCATGGGATTTACAAGGCGATGTGGTGATGCGCTACTTTCCGCAGTTTGCCATCGCTAAAGATAGCAGTAAGCCTACTTCTTAATACCCACTACCACTTGCTGTCCCAGTGGGCTTGCCGCCCATGAACTTGTCGACTAATGCCTTTGTGCCACGCAGCAAGATATTGCTATCTAGTCCTACCGCAACAAACAAAGTGCCGATGTCAATGTAGTGCTGGGCAAGTTTTTCGTCTGCAGTCAGGATGCCTGCAGCTTTGCCTGCTTTGGTGATGCGACTGATAGCATCATCAATGATGCGCAAAACTTCAGGGTGTTGCAGTTGTCCGATGTAGCCCAGCGATGCGGCTAAATCTGAGGGGCCAATAAATACACCGTCAACACCTTCGACGGCGCAGATGGCTTCTAAGTTGGCAAGCGATGTGGCAGATTCGCATTGAACCAATACGCAAATTTGTTCATTTGCCACTTTTGCGTAATCAGCGATACGTCCCCAGCGAGAAGCGCGTCCACCTGCCACGCCGCGTATGCCTTCTGGTGGGTAGCGTGTTGCGCTGACTACATGCGCTGCTTGCTCTGGCGTATCAATCATCGGGACAAGTAGCGTTTGCGCACCAAGATCAAGATATTGTTTGATGTTGGCTGCGCCCGCATCGCCATAGCCGTGGGGGACACGCAAAATTGGTGTGGTCTTGGGATAGCCCGTTAAAACATGCAGCTGATGCATAAGTGTTTGCAAATCGTTAGGGCTGTGCTCACCGTCAATAAGCAACCAATCGAAGCCTGCACCAGCGCAAACTTCGGCAGAAAGGGCGCCCACCATACCTTGCCAAAAGCCGATTTGCGTTTGTTTGTTTGCGAGTGCTTGTTTAAAGTGATTGATGGGGTTTTGCATGATGTGTAGTGAAGAGTTGTTAAATGGTTTTTATTGGCGGACGAATAATTTTTGTCCCAAGTCTTGCAAGCAAATCGTTCACATCAAAACCACGAGTAGGATCTAGTGAGGGGGCGTTTAGCAAGCGGACTAATACGCTGATTTGCACTGGTGGAGGCGGAGGCTGAATAGGGGCGTAAATGTAATTGGGTGTGTAGTAACGAACAGACTGTACGTACGATGTGGTTGGCGGTACAGGCAGCGGAGCGCGGAGCAGCTCTAACTCCTTGCCATCAAATGCACGGGAGTTGATGGCTGTGGCTTTGCCAATAAATCGCTCGATCGCATCTTTGTTTACAGGTCCTTCTAGCACCTCAAAATGGGTGGCGCCTTTGCTGTGCGCTAGCTCTGCTGCGCGGTAGATCGTAAATGCATATGTTTGATCCAGATTGGCAACAGGGCCCGCCACAAACGTGACACGGAACAAGGGGCCGTCGACTTGGCGATCGGTATAGCCAAAAAAGCGTTCGCTTTCGCTTGCAGCTTGGTAATAGCTTGGCGAGGCACAGCCAGCCAATAGGGCTACAAGGACAAATACGAGGGTGCGCAAGATAGTTTGCATGGTCGCATCATGGCACTTGAATATTGAGTACGTCAATAGTTGGCGGAACTGCAAATCTAAATGGCAGGTTTGTCATGCCAAGACCCGGCGTTACAAAAACTTGACCAGCTGGCGCCTTGTAGAGCCCATCGTACCAACCCAACTTGATGGACTTTTCTAACTGCCACTCGGTGACAAAGGGTACATAAACTTGTCCCCCATGTGAGTGACCAGCCAAGCCCACTTGCATGGCATTTGGCGGGAGTAATGACAGCGTATCGGGCTGATGTGTCAGCACTAACCGATTGGATGCAGGATGGCGAAATAAAGGGGCGATTTCATCCCGTGGATGTCCACCCCATAAATCGTTGAGACCAACAATGAGCCAGCCTTTCCAAGGTATCGTCTTTTTTTCTACAAACTGCACATTGTTTGCAACCAATGCTTTTACTAATTGATCAGCTACTTTAGGACCTGGTTTTTCTAAATCGTGATTGCCCAATACGGCAAATATCGGGACTTTTAATTGCTTCAGTGGTGCAAACCCTGCATCCATGTCTAGCGAAGGTTCGTATGTCCAATCACCTGCCATAAAAACGGCGTCAACATCAAGTGAAGCCACACGATCGATGGCGCGTTGCAGCTGCCAATCACGGCCAAAGATTCCCCAGTGAATGTCAGATATCAATGCAATCTTGATGGATTGTGGCTTTGGTACCGCTGTGATTCCTTCTGTTTGAATCGTTGTGTGCCGTACGCGTAATATCTGAGGCTCAATTTGCTCTGCCCAAATGACACCAAACAAACCAATGCAAAAAACGACTTTCAGACTCAGTTTTTTTCTATCTGTTTTATCCCACCGAGTGGTGATGACTGCAAGCAATAGCGGCAGCACCGAAAATTGCGCCCAATACAACCAAATCCTAATGGCGTAAAGAACGACGCGTTCCTCTGAATGCAACCGACCATGCCAATCCCATGAAGCTAACGGAAACGATAGAACAAAGAAAAAAAGAAATAAAGCAAAAAAGAGTACGTGTAAATTTTTCTTAGTCATTCAAGTTTTTAGCATGCCAGTTTGCAAAAATCGCGTGCAATTGCGCTAGTCCATCGGTTAAAGCTGCGGGGCCAGGTTGCAAAATGTCACAAGACTTTATTTCAAATAAATTCTCTTTCTTTATTGCGGGTACATTTTGCCATGCTGCCCTTGCAGCAACCTTTTCTGGGCGAAATTTCTTTCCGCACCAGCTGCCCACAATGATGTCTGGGAGCCGATGCGCAGGCTCCAGTGGATCGGTAATGACGCGGTTTTTGCCTAAACTTTGCGTTGCAAGCTCGGGAAAGATATCTGTGCCGCCCGCAATGCTAATCAGTTCAGATACCCACTGGATAGCGCTAATCATGGGCTCATCCCATTCTTCAAAGTACACCTTCGGCAGAGCTTGCCAGTTTTGACTGGTGAGTTGCATAGCCTTGAAGGCTTCTTTGGTCTTGCTCTCCCAGGCATCTCCTTTGGCGGATGCACCCACCATGCCCGCAACCAAGCGCAGCGTATCGAAAATTTCTTCAATACTGCGTTGGTTGGTAATCAATACTTGCAAGCCCGCACGGATGAGCTTGTTCGCAAGCTCTGCTTGCATGTCGGAAAAGCCAATCACCAGATCGGGCTTGAGCGCAATGATTTGCTCAATCTTGCCGTCCAAGAAAGAAGCAATACGCGGATGCGCTTGCCTAACGCCTGCTGGTCGCACGGTATAGCCCGAGATGCCGACAATGCGGCGCTCCTCGCCTAGCAGATAGAGCCATTCAGTGGTTTCTTCGGTCAGGCAGACAATACGCTGGGGGCCACGGTTTGTATTCATTTGAGGCTCAGTTTACCGCTTGCGCGTTGCAGCCTGCCGGCTTTCTCAAGCAAGGCTAGTGTTCTGTAAAGGGCTTCGTGCGTGACGCCTAATTCACTCGCTAGTGTTTTGAGTCCAGAGCCAATATCGTAGTCACCCGATTGACCTTCTGTCTCTATCAGGTGAAGCAGTCTTTCTTGCACCGTCTTCAAGCTCATGCGCTCGCATTGCAGGCGTAAATGTCTAATTTCACGATTGCACATGCCAATCCAGCGTAGCGCGAAAGCCGAATCTTGCCGCAAGCTGCCCAGTAAAGCAGACACAGGAACGCACACCACATCAGCCTCTAAAGCCACATGCGCATCGCAGTGATAAACGGGGGACTGCAAGCTAGCTTCACTCACAAAACCATGACGCGTACGCTGCAAAACAACATTGTCGCCTTGGCTACCGATACGCTCTAAAGTGACTTCACCCGTCAGCACAAAAAACATCCATTTTGGGATCTGTCCAGCATGGAAAAGATGAGTTCCTCGCTTGTAATGCTCAGTCTGACAGAGCGAATGGAGCGGCGCTGGCAACAGAGTAACTAGATCGCTAGGTAAGTTCGAATAATCAATTGTCATGTGATTCAAATCATATGACATCCGAGTTGACTTTAGGATACTCAAATCACTTATCTAGGACTAGGAGATTTTTAATGACGTTTTCATCCACACACCTTTCAACCGTTCTCAAATACGGCGGCATCAGCTTTATTGCTGGCGCTGTGAATCACGGGTTCTTTAGTGAATCGCGCTCGCTTTGGACAGCGGGCTTTGGCGTGTTGTTTTACTTACTCGGCTCTTGGATCGAGATGCGTAACCAAACCGAATCTGGCAAGACTTGGCGTGATGTGCTGGGGGCGGGCATTGTTTTTTCGATTGGCATTGGTTTTTTTACAGGCGGCTTGCAACACTTCCCAGATTCGCCCGAGCGTAGCTTGTGGGTTGTGCCACTGGGTTTTGCTTTGAGCGTGATTGCCATGTACGTGCTGGAGGGTGCGGGCACAACAAGCCGTAAAAATGTCGCGCTGTATGGATTACTTGCCACCGCCTTGGTCGTTGCTGGTTCTGCCCTTGCGTGGCGCATGCTCAGTAGCTCGGAGAGCTTGCATGGTGACGATGGGCATTCGCACAGTCATACGGCTAGTAGCCCCACTCCTGCGACTCAAAATATGCGCGAGATCACGATTGAAATGTCAGACCAGATGCGGTTTACGCCCAATCAATTACAGGTCAAACAGGGCGAGACGATTCGCTTTACCGTGAAAAATTCGGGAAAGATGCGTCACGAGTGGGTGATTGGCAACGAAAAAGAATTAGTGGAGCACGCGGCCCAGATGAAAAAGATGGCGGCGGGTTCACACAAGCACGACATGGCCAATGCGATCTCGCTAGGCGCGGGCGAGCAAGGCACGTTGACATGGACTTTTGATAAAGCAGAGCCGCTGGCGATGGCTTGTTTTGAGCCAGGGCATTACGAGGCAGGTATGCGCGGTGTGATTAACGTTACACCCAAGTAATTAAGTTTTAACTAGGAGAGCATCATGGACATTCAAATCGAAAATCTCAAATGCGGCGGCTGCGCCAACACCATCTCCAAAGGGCTCAGCGCCATTGATGGTGTGACCGACGTGGTCGTCAACAACGACACGAATCAAGTCAGCATGAACGCGAGCGAGATGCTACGCCCTGCGGTGCTCGACAAATTGCGCTCAATGGGTTATCCAGAGGCAGGCAGCGTCAGCGGCTTAGCGTCAGGCATTGCCACCGCCAAGTCGTTTGTCAGCTGCGCGATTGGGCGGGTGACGTAATCAAGATTACGCGATCAAAGTTGCGCAACGAGGTCGAGGCAGTGCACATAGTGCGGCTGCGTCATCAGCTCATCCCACATGGCGCACGGCGCTTGTGGGAGTAGGGCTAGGCGGCGCTGAT